>JBBQLF010000244.1:0-6932 GCA_038327695.1 Bryobacterales bacterium | reverse complement strand
GCGCCACGAGGTTGGGCCGCAGCGGGTCCTTGGCAAAGACCTTCACCGGAATCCCGGCCGCCTCCAGCGTGGTCTTGACGTAGTCCGCCACCTTGGACTCGTAGCTGGGCGGCCCGCTGCTGTCCAACCGCACCATCGCCTGAAAGTGGCGCAGGACCTCCGGCTCCATGGCGGACCAGTCCTGCGCCGAAGCCAGCGGAGCAAGGCCAGCGAGAATCAGCAGAGCAACAAGGGGCATGTGCGATTGTAGCAGCCGTGCCGCGGCCTACTTCTTCATCTCCACCAGAATCACCGAGTACCCCTGCTTGCCCACGTTCTGCGGCAGGTGGCTGCCCGCGGGCGACCAATTCGTTGTTCCCGCCTTGATGGGCATATCCTGCGACTTCCCGTCGGGCGTGGACATGCGAGTCAACCCGTCAGTCAGGAAGATCGCCGTCGAGGCCGGGTGGTAGTGCATGACGGACTTCTCGCCGGGCCCATAGGTGATGCGCAGAACGCGCACGCTCTCGTTCTCAAACTCCACTTTGTAGTGCTTCGGATCCAGCTTGACCGGATCCGCCTTGGCCGCGCCCGTTTGCGCGTAGGCCGCCACGCCATAGGCCATGACGCCACCTACAATCATCGTGGCCGCTAACTTCAGACTCTTCATTGTTCCCCTCTTTCGTTTGGAGCTTCCATCTCGGAACCCAGGTGGGGACAAGTATACACCCAAAACGGCGATACCTGACAAAAGAGAATTCAATCCAGCCTACGGAGCGAGCGCCGCACGGATGGGGCCCACCCAATCGTCCTTGGCCATGTCCCAGGCGATGAAATCGGAGTCAAACTGCCAATAGGTCCAGGTCCAGCCGAGCAACTCGGCGGCCCGGCACAGATAGGAAGTGTAGCGCACGCGCGAGTCCATATCCGCCTTGTCGTAGGCCCCGAACTCGCCCAGGAGGATGGGACGGCCGTTGGTCTTGGCCCATTGCTGGACGCCGGCGAAATCGGCGTCCACCTTGCGCTTCTCTTCGTCCGTGCCCCACGTGACGCCGGAGAGTTTGGCGCCGTCCTTAGACCAGGGCGCGCCCTGGTGCGTGAATGCCATGGGCAGGTAGTAGTGGACCGTGGCAATGATATGACGGTCGCCGGCCGGTAGTTCCAGTTGATTCAGCGCCCGGATGCCATTCCATTCACCGGGTCCGATGACGACGTTGCGGGTGGGATTGGACTTGCGGATGATGGCCAGCGCCTCGCCGAGCCACTGGTTCCACATTGCCGGAGTCAGCGTGCCGTTCGGCTCGTTCAGAATCTCGAACAGCACGCTGGCCGGCGCGTCCTTGTAATGCTCTGATACCTGTTCCCAGAAGGCCATCAGCTTGGGCTTGCAGGCGCCGGCGTCCTTGGCGCATTCCGTGAAATTGTGCTCGTCGAGAATCACCGTCAGGTCGTTTGAGACGGCCGCATTCACGGCCCAGTCCAGGGTCTTGAACCAGGCGGGGCTGAGCCGGTGGGCGGAGTCCATGTGTGAGAAGGCGTGCAGGTTCACACGCACCGTCTGGAAGCCACCTTCCCGGATGCGGCGGAAGTGGCGCTCCTGGAAGCGGGCCTGGGAGGGGTCCTTCCAGATCGGGTCGTACCCGATAATGTTCAGGCCACGGGCCATTTTGCTGACCTGGTCGAAGGCGCCCACGGCCGGGAATACCTTGGCCTGGGGCCCGGCGCTGGCGAGCGCAAACTCGAGGAAGTCCAGGTTGAAGTTGCCTTCCTTGATCACTGAGAGCTTGAGGATGTGGGTGCCTTTCTTGAGTTTCACCTGAGCGAGATTGGCGGCCGTCCGCCAGATGTGCCAGTGCGTGGTGGTGGGCAGGCGGATGGCGCCGGCCAGATCCACGCCGTCCATCGCCAGGCTGATCCCGGCGGCGTCTGTCCTGGACGTCATGTGGGCGTGGATGGCGTAGGTGCCGGATTTCCGCACGTTGACGGTGTAATTCACCCACTCGCCGGGTGCCGTCCATCCCAGGTACAACTCACCCACCTTCTCCTGTTCGCCATCGACGGTCTTGTCGATCTTCGTCTTGGTGTAGGAGAGGTCCACCCCCTCGTCCTGCCGGAAACGCTCCACCGGGGTATTGCCCTTGTTCAACTTGCCGCTGCCGTTGTTACCGGCGTCCGTCTCGTTGTAGGCGGCGCCCGGGCCGCCCGTGTCATACAACTCCATCTCGATGCGTCCAGGGATCACCTGTGCCCGGCCTTGATACGGCTTGCCCGCGTAGCCGCTGGGCGGCTTGGCTGCGGCCGTTCCCAAAATTACAAGAAGTCCAAGGGCACAGTGGCAGAGCCGCTTCCATCGAGTAAAGTTCATGGATTAGAGTGAATCACAGTGCCGCAGGCGGGGCAAGCAGCGCCCCGGCGGACCGCCTTCACAGCTCCACCTTCTGCAATTGTGCGTTCCATTTCGCGCGCCGGCCGCTCTTCAGCGAAAGGTTCGCCATCTGCACCACCAGCGCCGCCTGAAAGCCGAGCGCCATCGGTGCAGTGGGCCGCTTCCGCGTGCGCACACACTCCAGGAAGTTCTGGACGTGGAGGTCCGTCGCCCACCCAAAGCCCTTCTCCGAGCGCCGTTCCGCCGCCGGCGCCTCCTCGGCGCCTTCCAGGTACACCCGGCAGTCCTCGCGTCCAATATCCATTCGCGCTTTGTCACCGTCCAGATGGTTCATCTGGTCGTTCCGGCTCCTGTAGCGCATGGCCGCGTAGTTGATGCTGAAGACTCCGATGAAGTCCTCGGGGTATTCGGCCGTCACGACGACGGACTCCGGTGTATCGTAACCCTCCCGGTGGGGTCTGCCCGCGGCTGCCGTCACCGCCAGGGGATAGCTGGCGCTCATCAGCAGGTGAATGCCGTCGTAGACGTGCGCCCCCTGGTCCGCCACGATGCCGCCAGCGTAGCCGGCGTAGTGACGCCAGTTCCGGAACAGATCCGGATTCATGGGAACGCGCTTCGCCATCGGCCCCTGCCACTGCTCCCAATCCAGCACGCCGTCAAGCTTCGCGGCCGGCTTGCCGCCCAGGTAGTTGTTCAGCCACCAGGACCGGACCATCCGCACCTTGCCCAGTTGGCCGGATGCCACGATGTCGCGCCCCTGGAGGTAAAGGTCGTAGCTTCTCCGCTGCATGCCCACCTGGACGATCTGCCTGGTCCTCTTCTCCGCTTCCACCAGCGCCACGCCCTCTTCCGGAGTACGGCACAGCGGCTTTTCGACATACACGTCTTTGCCCGCGGCGAGGGCGTCCAGCACCATTTGCGCGTGCCAGTGCTCCGGTGTCGCAATCAGGACCGCCTGGATGTCGTTATCGGCCAGAAGCTGCTTGTAGTTGCGGTAGGCCTTGGCAGTGCTGCCGCCCTTCTTCGCCGTCGAGAGGCCTCGCTCCAGGTTCGGCTCATAGACGTCGCAGATGGCGCCCACCTTCAGGGCCGGGTCCTTCTGGAACAAGGTCATGACCAACGTGCCCCGGCCACCGGCGCCAATCAACCCCAGCGTCACCTGATCCGAAGGTGCTGTCTGCGCCGCCACCATGCCGCCTCCCGCGAGAATGAAGATTCGTCTCTCCATGGGCTACTGCTCTCCTTCACAGACCGGTCTTTTCTGAGCTTACGGGAACGGGGACCGCGCCGGTGTTGGGGTTGTCAGGGAGAGCCGTGAAGTGGTGGTGGTCATGAATGCGGTCCAATCCGCGATAGCCCGGTAAGTCGCCCTTCTCATCCTCGACGCGATGTTCGTGAAGGAAACGGAAAGCAGGCCCCAGCCTGCGCCCATCGACGAACTCGACCACGGAGAGGAGGTCTTCCAGTTTGTTCTCGATTGGCGTTCCAGTGAGGACGAAGGCGTAGCGGCTCTTCAGTTGTTTGATCGTGCGCGCGGTCACGGTAGTCCAGTTGCGGATGCGCTGCGCTTCGTCGAGGATGATCAGATCCGGCTTCAGTTCGTGCATATACCGCACGTCCTTGAGGGCCAGTTCATAGCTGGTGAGCGTGAAGAATGCGGGCGAGGCGTACAGACTCTGCCGTCTGGGCAACAGACCGTTGATTACTTGCGCCGAAAGATCCGTGAACTCCTCGATCTCCGTCTTCCACCGGTACTTGACCGGGGCGGGTGCAATCACCAGTACTCGTTGGATTCCCTTGTTGCGCTGCGGTAATACAGTCGCGGTCAGCGCCTGGACGGTTCCCAAGCCCCATGTCGTCGGCAAGGGCCACGCGTCCCCGGCAAGCGGCGAAGAGGGCGCCTCTAGTTTGGTACGGCAGTAGCTTGGTTTTCAGGACGCCGGCCAACGGATCCTTGCCCCGCTTGTCCTGCGCCAGCAACTTACGTTCCAGCTCAAGGCCGCCGGCCAGTTCGTTCTCCCGGCCGACATAATCCAGAGCGTCGCTGTAGACGCTCACCCGGTCGTCCGCATTCCGAAGCACTTCCAGTACTTGCGCAAACTGGCGGTAATTCTCACGCAGCAGTCCCGCCGGATCGAAGTACTCCTCGGCGAGCGACGCCAAGGCCGGCGACGGAGCGGCGGGCAAATGCAGCCGCACCTCGATCATGTCTCCGAACAAGAACGAGATGGAAGCACGAGTGCGTTTATGCGCCGCTGTCTCCAGCGTCTTTCGGCGCCGCTGCCGCAACCGCAACAGGACTGCTTCAATTTGCTTGCAGGTCCCCAGTGTGTTCACGGCGAAGTCCGGGCAGGAGCAATAGTTCTCGAACAGCCCCGGACCTCGGACCGCAACGCGGTAGGTCCGTCCGCTGCCGGACTTGTTTTGTAGTCGCCGTACACACCGCCCGCGGGGCGTTCCAGAACCTTCGCTACGGCGCCGCTCGCCCTCGCCTGCCGCTCAGCAATCTGCTCTTCGATCAGCATGATGAAGCCTTCCCTCTCATGGAGCGAACACTATGACTAATCGGCGAGTCGCGCCAGGCCATCGGCCAACGCTCCGCAATCGCCCTATCTCCTCCAAGCCGCCAGGATCGCGTGCACCCGATCGGCCACCCGCTCGCGGGCAAGCGGACGATCCACACCAGCCGCCAGTAGCTCATCATAGCCGGTGCATCTATGCCGTATCGCCGCGGTGACAGCGGCCAGCAGAGCCTGTTCCTCCAGGTTTCGGCCCGCTGCCGTCCGGCCAACGCGACCGCTGCCCCGCACGGCAGTATGGGCTGCAATTGCCGCGGCCTCTTCGGACGGACAACCGGGGAAGAGACTTGTAATCCGCACGGTCATCCGGGCGATCAATTCATGGTCTTGTTCTTTCCTCCTCGCGGCCCCCTCCGCTCTGACTCTCGCCCGGGCATCGGCATCCTCAAAGTACTCTTGCTCGGCTCGTGCCAAGGCGCACTTCTCCACAAGAATGCCCTGCCGCTCGTAACGCCCGCGGGATCGGCTGAAACGCACCACTACGGCGGAGCGCTCACTGTACTTCGAGGCGCGCCGCGTCAACGCAGCGTCGCCGGCCGGAAGGTACTCGAGATCGTCCAGCCGTGCGCAAGCCAGGCACAGGGGTTCTTCCACCTCCAGGAATAGAAGGGAATTCTGCGCAAGTTCCGTGCCGCACTCCGAGCAGTTGGAATCGCGCAGGATCATGAAGACCGCAGGCGGGCCACCGCCGCCGAGTTTCTCCGCAACCCGCTGTTGTCTGCGCTCGGACAGAGCAGGGGAAACATAGTGGGTGCGGTAGCTCTTCTCGATGGCGGGGTCGCCGCTCTTACTGAACCGCAGCTCCACTTTGCCCCCGCGCGCGTGGCGCACGTAGCCCGTTTCGCTCGGCTTCAAACCCTTCTCGATCGCCCATTTCCGGAAGATCGCCATCGCAAGAGAAATCCTCTTGAGATTTCCTTGGATCACCCGCTCCAGGAAGTCGATGCGCCCCTTTCTCCAGGCTTCCAGATGCGTGGGGGCCAGAAACCCGGCTCCTATGAGGACCTCGATAGCGGAGACGTACTGGTGGTGCGCCAGCGCCGCTTCGGCCGCGCGGACAACACGCATTCTCAAGTGTTCCTCGCGGTCAGTACTCAAGTGAATAAGGCCATGGAGCGGTCAGTAGTTTCGATTCCAAACAACGCTGAAGCACCAGATGAACCTCCGGCCAAGGTTCACATACGCCGTTCATGATGGCAGCATCCCGCTGTTGCTCTGACGTGCAGCATCGGGGACCACCTCGCGTTTCTCCTCCCGGAGCATTCGCAATCTGACCATAGACCCTACCGATACCCTGTACTTCTCCCATATCGTACCGCCCCGAGGCTGACTCGTGGACCTCATGATCAACAAGTCAGCTCGAACAATTCGCCAGCATCGGAGTTCCCCCGATCAGTGCTAACGTGGGCCCGTTTCCGCCTCAATCACATATCCGATCCCGCCATAGCCCTTCAGCCTGCGTTCGTACATCCGAGCCAGCATCGGAACGTAGCTGTCTACATAGTCGTAAACCTGGACGAATTGTTTGTTGCCGTGAAGACGATGCAACCGGCCCACATATTGCTGCAACGTGCCCTTCCAGGAGATCGGCATGGCCAGGAATAGCGTCTCCAGGCGCGCGTCATCAAACCCTTCACCGATGTAGCTGCCTGTCGCCAGGATCACCCGCGATTCGCTCTCCGGCACTGCGGCCAAAGCCTCGGCGATTTCCCTGCGTTGCTTCCGCCCCATCCCGCCCTTTAGGACGAAAACGTGCTTGGCAGCACCCGCGAGCCTGTCCGCGAAGTACTGGAGATGCCCGGTGCGGCCGGTCAGGAGCAGCGGGCAACGTCCCGCGTCCACGGCGCGCACCAGGTCGGCGGCTATCATCTCGTTGCGTGCGGCGTCACTGACCAGCGCGGCATAGATGTCCTGGATTGTGACCTCGGCGAGGTCCGGCGCCATCCGAAACTCAGTGTGACGGGGAGTCACCTTGTGCTCGAATGGCG
>JBBQLF010000243.1:0-6933 GCA_038327695.1 Bryobacterales bacterium | reverse complement strand
CAGGCGCCGGATTGCGACCAATCAGTATGACGGCGGCGGGGCGGCCGGGGCTTGGCTGAGCGACACGTGGACCAACTCGACGTCGCCGCACTACGGGCACGATGTGGCTTAGGACACGAGCTTTGTGACGAGGCAATGTGACGTCGGCGTGGATGCTGAGCAGCCAGGAGACGCGGACGCTGCGCTGCGACATCGGCGGCAACGTGATCGGGACGGCCAGCGGTGACATCGGCACCGGGATTCCTGATCCTGGTCTTGATCGCTACGGCGTGCTTGATGAGCCATCCGCCGGCATCAGTGGGTCGCCGCGGACGGCTCCACTACTTTGACGTACCGGTCCACTGCGGGCATCGACACAGTCTGCGCTTGCCCGGACGGCCAGCGGATCTCGGCCTTCTCGACGTCTGATTCAGCGCCCAGGCCGAAGTGGAGGCGCCGGTCGCTCGAAGACATGAAACCCACGCTCGCGCTGACGTGATTCCAGAGCACGCGCCCGGAGCGCGTGGTGATTTTCACGACAGCGCCGGTGGCGTCGCGGTTGCTTTGTGTCCCCACCAATTCGAGTCCCAGCCAGTGCCGGCCGGCGTTCCCGCTGTTGAGCAGAATCCGGGGCCGCTCGTTCAAGGCTGTGATGACAAGATCCAGTGACCCGTCGTTGTTCAAATCGCCAATGGCCGACCCGCGCTTGTAGCCGGGCCGGTTGAAATCAACACCCAACTCGGCCGAGACATCGACAAACTTCCTGCCCCCAAGATTGCGCAGCAGCGTGTCGTGCTGCCTGGTGCCCTCCCCCACGTCGTCCACATGCCCGTTGGCGGAGAAGATGTCTTTCCAGCCGTCGTTGTCGAAGTCGAAGAACCCGCAACTCCAGCCGGAGGCCGCGCGGCTGCCCGCCTCCACGCCCAGCTCCGGCGAGACATAGGTGAATCCCGTGCCGCCGCTGTTCCGGAAGAGGCCGTGGATCTGATTCATCAGGTTGTTGTAAAAGATGTCCGGCCAGCCGTCGTTGTCGTAGTCCTTCACATCGCAGCCCATGGCCGACACCGTTGCGCCACTGTCGTTGTAGGCGATGCCGTAAACAATCCCCATCTCCTTGAACGTGCCGTTCTTCTGATTGACGTAGAGGAAGTTCCGCTCCGTGTCGTTGGCGATGAAGATGTCGGTCCAGCCGTCGCGATTGACGTCGGCGATGCCGATGCCCATGCCCTTGCCGAGCGCCTTACTGAAGCCCGCCGCCTCAGTCCGGTCCTCAAACCGGCCACCGCCCAGGTTGCGGTAGAGCCGGTGCGGCACAGGTGGATAGACCTTGGGATTGCAGTAGACCTCCACTCCGAGCGAGACGCACACCTTGTCCTTTTGCGGCGTCCAATACGTGTAGTTGGAGACCACCAAGTCCAACTTGCCGTCATTGTCGTAATCGACCCACGCGCCCTGGACACTGAGCAATTCCGGCGGCTTGTTGTCCAAGCCCGAGGCGGCAGTGACTTCAGTGAACGTCGAATCGCCGTTGTTGTGGTAGAGCGCGTTCCGTCCGGCGTTGGCGACAAAGAGATCCGGGCGGCCATCGTTGTCATAGTCGCCAGCGGCGGCGCCAAAACTGAAACCCAGCGCCTGTCCAGCCAGACCCGCCTTCGCGGTAACATCCTCAAACTCCCCGTTGCCCTTGTTCCGCCAGAGCGCGTTGTGGAACTCCGGCCCAGTCTTGGTCAGTTCCGGCAGCTTTGCACCATTGGTGAAGAAGATGTCCAGCAGGCCGTCGCCATCGTAGTCCAGCAACGCCACGCCGCCGCACATCGGCTGCGGGAAGTACTTCCGGCCCGTGGAACTGTTGTTGCTGCGATAGGGCGATTGGACGGCGCCGGCGACATCGCGAAAGCGCCCGGCCGTCGCGCCAGGCCGCTGCTGGCCCATGGACAGGGCGGCGCAGGCCAATAGTGCGGTCAATTGGGATGTTCTTCGATCCATGCCTGATGCTTTGACGCCTCGCTCTCCCGGCCCAGCTGAAAGTAGGTGCGCGCCAGGAGCATATGCGCGGCCCGCAGTTGCTCTTTCTGCATGCCTGCCAACGTGAGCGCCTTCTCGGCCATCCCCACCGCTTCAGCCGCCTGCCCTTGCCTGGCAAGCCACTTGGCTCTTTCCAGCCAGGCCGGGCCGAACTTGGGCACCTTCTGGTTCAGCGCAACCACAATCGTCTGGGCCTCCTCCTCCTTGGCGCGCTTCAGAAGGAAGGAGACATACTGGTAGGCCGAGAGCGGGTCCGGCAGGCCCAGCTTCAGATTTGCGGCCAGTGACAGCCGGAACGCCGCTTGCGCTGCCACCGCGTCGCCGGTCTTCTCAGCCGCCAGCCCGATCAGCGTGTTCAACTGCAACTCGGCCTGCACATTGCCGGGCGCCAGGCGCAGTGCGTGGCGAGCCTCTGTGATGCACTGCGCATCCATATTGTGGAGGCACGCCCATTGGCTCAGAAAGTAGTGAGCCTCCCCATCACCCGGCGCCAGTGCCACGGCCTTGGTCAGCGGGTCACGCGCCTGGGCGCTTCTGTTCGGATCGCGCAACAGCAACCGCCCCTCCGTCTTCAATAGCTCCACTGATTTCGGATTTGCAGCCAGCGCCTGCCGGACGATCTCCACGGCGCGAGCCGCCTCACCCCGCTGCTCGGCCTCACGCGCCGCCTGCAACGCCTGCGACTCTGCCGCCGGCGGCGCCTGCGCCAATGCCAGCGCCCACACGATGCCCGGCCATGTCATGGTTGCTGCTTCACTTTCAGGATGCGGTCCACGGCGAGATTGTCCAACACCTGCCGGCCGCCGCCGGGCCATCGAATCTCCACCCGCTCCGCTCGCAGGGCCGAGCCCAATCCGAAATGAACACGCCGGTCGCTGGCGCTCAGGTAGCCGACACTGGTGGTGGCCTGATTGGTGAACTTGCGTCCGCCGGCCGTCACAGTGACCACGGCGCCCAGACCGTCCCGATTGGTGCGCGTGCCCTCCAGATCCAGCAGGAGCCAATGCCCGGCGCCCGGCGTCCGGTTGAGCAGCAGTTTGGGCGAATCGTTCAGCGCGCTCACCGCCACGTCCATGCGGCCGTCACCGTCGAAATCCGCGAACGCCGCGCCACGGTGTACCCGCGGCTCGCCCATGCCCGGGGCGGCGGAATCTGTGAACCGGCCGGCCTGATTCCTGAAGACCTTCAGCGGCAACCGGTCCGGCAGGTTCTCCACCTCGCGGGCGTTGTCCAGAATGGAGCCGTTCGCCGTGAATAGATCCTTCCATCCGTCATTGTCAAAATCGAATAGCCCCACGCCCCAGGCGGTCAACCTCGCCGTCAGGCCAGCCAGCCCGCTCGCACTCGTGTGATCCTCAAAGCCCGAGCCGGTGTTCCGGTAAAAGGGGAACGTATCGCCCACCATCCCGGTCTGGACAACATCCGGCCGCCCGTCGTTGTCCGCGTCGCGAAAATCCACGCCCATGCCCGCCATGGACTTGCCATGCTCGTTGAAAGCCACACCCATCAGTACCGCCACCTCGGCAAACGTCCCGTCGCCCCGGTTCCTGAACAGGAAGTTCCGGAATGTGTCGTTCGAGACGAACACATCCGTCCAGCCGTCGCCGTCGTAATCAGCGAACGCCACACCCATGCCTTTGCCCGGCAGTTTGCCGATGCCGGAAACCTCGGATACGTCGCTAAAGGTGCCGTCGCCGTTGTTCCGGTAGAGCAGGTTCGGCAGTGGCCGGTAGCTGTTCGGATGACAGTAGGCGCGAATGCCATTTGAGACGCAGGCGGGCTCCGTGGCGAGTTGCCAGTCCACGTACTGAAGCACAAACAGGTCCAGGTCGCCGTCGTTGTCGTAGTCGAAGAAGCCCGCCCCGACGGCCCAGCGCTTGCGGTCCCCGGCGGCAATCCCAGTGGCACCGCTTTTCGCGGTCAGATCCTCAAACGTCCCGTCGCCGCGGTTGCGATAGAGGTGGTTGCGGTTGACCCCGGCGACGTACAGATCGGGGAAGCCGTCGTTATCGAAGTCCCCTACCGCCACGCCCATGCCGTAGCCCTCGCCGGCCAGGCCCGCCCGTTTCGTCATGTCCTTGAATTGTCCGTTGCCTTGGTTGTGGTAGAGCCGGTTCTCAAACCCTGATTCGCCCTTCAGCAACGAAGGAATCCGGGCGCCGTTGACGAAGTAGAGATCCACCCGGCCATCGCGGTCGTAGTCCAGCGCCGCCACACCACCCACCATGGTTTCGATCTGGTGGCGTTGACCGCTTTGGCCATTCTGAAGCCGGAAATCGAGACCTGCCTTGGCGGCCGTCTCCTCGAAACGGAGACCCACTGCGCCTTCGCTGGAAAACAGGGAAGGCAGCAGCAGTAGGGTCAAGATTGGACGGAGGGACGCTAATGCGGAGACAGGCAACTCAACGGCCAGTATATCCCATCGAATGCAATGATTCTTCGCCCACAATCCGGTGCATGACAGCCTGAGCGGAAACCGACGTCCCCTCCACCGACACCAGCTGCAGGACCAATTCAAAATAGGGCACCGGGCCATTCGGCGGCACCTTCAGCAACTTCATCAGCTCTTCAAACCTGTTCGGATTCGTGATGTATTCGCCAGCCGCCGAAGTGCCCTGCATGTTCGTACCAGCTATCAGGAGAATGGACCCGGTCCGGTCCAGGTTGGGAAGGAACGTGATGGTGCCGTATGAGTCATAGGGCTTCTCGCCCGTCGCGCCACCGACAAATGAGGCCGGTTCGCCGGGCGCAGGCCGCTTGTTGATGACGACAGCGCGGTGCAGCGCCGGATCGTAGCTAATCCGAAGTCCACGCCAGGATTCAATGAGATTCACCCATGGATTGGCACGCTCGCTGCCGAGCAGTACGACGTTTTGCGTCTTCAGGTCCTCCGCCCGCATGTCGCGGGCGAACCGAACCAGGACAGAGCCGCCGTTGGGAACCATCTGGGTCAACCGCGCCACCATCGAGGCATCGGCCAGACTCGTATGGTGGCGCGCTGCCACCTCCGCCAGTAGCTTGTCCTTTTCCGAGACCGGCGCCCGGTCCCGAAGCCGGGAAAAATAGCGGCCGGTCGCGTAGTCCTCAAAAGGCACCGTGACGCGATCAATATCCTGGAGCAGAGCGAAACTGGAGTCGGCCACGGCAATCACCGTCGGCCTGCCGGGCTGGAACAACCTGGACCAAAACTGCCGGGCAACAGGGCTTTGCCCCAGCTGCTCATGACCTGCGCCCGCCTGTCTGGGTAGCCACCAGACCAGGACGGCCAGGATCAGGCACAGCACTCCCAGCGTCATTGTGATCCACTTGGGCCAGCCGCCGGGCGTCAGCACGCGGACGGTCGTCAGCCTGGCAGAATCCAGCCCCGCCTGGGAGCGAGGCAGGAAATGCGGCAAGTAGCCGCCCTTCGGGATCTCGATCACCACCGGCTCTTCCGCGCCCTCTTCGGCAAAGTAAGCGGCCAACCGTTTTCTGAGATCGCGCGCCTGGACTCTGACAATATTGTCGTCGCTGGGATTGTAGCCCGCCTCCCGCCCGAACACCAGATGGCCGATCTGCTGTTCGGAAATCTCCTCCGGCCGGCCGGCCAGCGCCTTGGCGCAAACGTAGGTCAGGAACCCCTGGAGCTTAACTGAACGGATGAAGTGGTTGCTCGCCAGAACGCGCTCCACCAGACCATTCTGGTCTCTGGCTGTAACGCCATTGCCGGCGCTGTGATCCTTGGCGGACATGTGTGTGTACGGGGTTTACCCACCGTTAACTTACCGTAAATTCCCCTCCCTGGCAAGCGGGAGAATTAGGACAATCACACTAGTTTGTCATTTTCACCGGGCCGCGTAGCTATATTTTTGTCTCAAATTCGGGAGGTCTCAAATGCTCGCTCGATCACGCTGTTGTGTTTTGTGGCTAGGCGCCGTGCTTCTACTGGCGCCAGCGGTGTATGCTCAGGGTGGCTTTGGCGCCATCCGCGGAGCGATTAAAGATAGTTCAGGTGCCTTCGTACCCGGCGCCAAAATCGCCGCCGTCGATGTTTCCACCGGAACGCGCAATGAGGCACTCACCGACCCTGAGGGTAATTACGTCCTTCCACGGCTCAAGCCCAGCATCTACCAGATCACTGCCGAGGCATCCGGTTTCAAGAGACTGGACCGCAAAGGTGTTGAGGTTCGCGTGTCGGACAACCTGACGGTGGACCTCGTTCTGGAGGTAGGTGCATTGAGCGAGACGGTCACCGTAACCGGCGAAGCCCCGCTCCTCCGCACCGCCGATGCGCAGATGGGCGAGGTGATCACGAATGCAATGATCGCCAACATCCCTCAGCTTTCGCGAGACCCCTTGCGGCTGCTGGTCTTGTCCGGCAATGTGCAGGGCGGCGGCGGCCGCGCCGAACCTGGCAGCGATACGCGCATTAATGGCGGCCGTACGGTGGGCCTGGAGTACCGCGTGGACGGCGTAACGGCCGGCACCGGGATGGGCCACAAGGTGGTCGATACCACACCCTCCATGGAGACCGTGGCCGAGTTTAAGGTCATTACCAATGGCATTTCTGCCGAGTACGGCAGGCTTTCCGGCGGCGCAGTCGAAGTGGTCACCAAGAGCGGCTCCAACCAATGGCACGGGCAGCTCTTCGAGTACTTCCAGAATGACCACCTGAACGCCAACTCCTGGCAGCAGAACTCGCTGGGCGGTAAGAAGGTGAAGTTTTCGCAGAACATCTACGGCGGCACCGCCGGTGGCCCAGTGTCTATCCCAAAGGTCTATCAAGGGCAAAACAAGACCTTCTTCTTCTTCAACTATGAAGGCATGCGCCGCCGCCAGGCTGGCTCCCTGCAGCAGACCTCCGTCCCCACGGAACTGGAACGCAAGGGCGATTTCTCCCAAACGGTCTTCAACGGCATCTCGCCCACTCTGTTTGATCAGAACGGCCCC
>JBBQLF010000242.1:0-6933 GCA_038327695.1 Bryobacterales bacterium | reverse complement strand
GGCCCTGGTGGCCTCCGACGCCTGGTCATAAATCCGGTAGAACTCGGCCGCCGGCACGTCGATGCTAACCAGCCCCCCGGGCGCGATGGGGACAAACTCGGGAATATTGACGGCGCGGTTGGCGGCGGTGGAGTTTTCGATGAGGATGGCGGGGGAGTCATTGCCGCGCTCATCGATGTAGGTGAGGAACATCTGGGTGTAGGGAGAGCGGCTCTTGGAACTGAACACCATCCAGCGGCCGTTGGGCGAGAAACTGTGCCAGGAATTCATCAACGGTGTGTTGCAGTTCATCCGGCGCGCCCGGCCCCCGCCGGCGGGCACGATGTAGAGTTCGCTGTCGGGCCGCATCAGCTGGCCGTTGCGGCTCTGGACATACACGAGCCAACGGCCGTCGGGCGAGACCTTTGGAAAGGAGTTGCTCCTGCCGTTGGCCGACGCCCCGGCGATGGGCGAAGCGCGGCCGCCCCGGCCGCCGTTGAACGGGATGCGGTACAGGTCATACTGAATCGGAAGTTCGTTCGCATCGTTGGCCGATTCGGCCAGGCGCCGCCCCGCCGGATAGGGGTCGCGGGCCTCGGCGCGGGCGAAGACCAGGTACTGGCCGTCCGGGCTCCAGACCGCGTTGGTGTGGACATAGCGGGGATCGCCGGCGCCCGGCAGCGGGGTAATCTGCCCCGTAGCGCGGCTGTAGACGGCCAGAATGCCGCGCGTCGGATAGAAGACCTGGAGAAACCGGTAATCGCGGAAGTTGGCCGTGTAGACCTGCTCATTGACCGTGCTCACGACATGCTGGCCGTCGGGCGAGATCTGCGACATGAAGCCGATGGTGCGCGAGCCAGGCTGCCGCCCCGGGAACGAATTCCAGGTCATGACGTCGGCCCGGTTGATGGAGGTCCGCGGCGCCAGGGGGGCGATGGCGTAGGTCCCTTTGTCGCTGTCGGGGCCGTCCAGATCCATGCCCAGCGTCTTGCCGTCGGCCGAGAAGGAATGGCAGTTGGCGCACGCCGGGAGCCCTTCCAGCACCACACGGCTTTCTTCTTTGGAAATGTCGCGCAGGCGCCACTGGACCAGCCGGATGGCATCGGGCGCAAGCGGCTTGATGACGCCCGGAGTGGTCTCCGAAGGCATCAGCGGCACGTCCCGGTAGAAGATGGGCGCGCCGGCCGGGTGCCGCGCGGTGACCAGGCGAACCGGCGCGCGCCCGAGCGGCGGGCCCGGCGCCCAGCCATGCCCGGTGATTGTCAGGTTGGCTGTGCGGCCGGAGTTGCGCCGCTGGATGGCCGCCCACTGATCCGGCGTGGGCCGCCAGGTGCGCGCGCCGCGGAACGCATCCGGCGCTTGATTGGTGGCGCTGACGGCCCGCGGATCGATCTCCCCCGTTGGCTGCGGCTCACCGGGGGCAGGGAAGACCAGGCCGGCCGCACCGTCGCCGAACTCAATCGTGATGCGCCATTGGCTAGCCGGCGTGGAGTCGCGCCAGACGAAACGCGGCGCGGTGATCTCCGGCGGGAAGACGGATTGGTCCCGCGGGTACAGAATGGTGATCCCGGCCGGAGCGGGCGGGGGCGCGCTTTGGCCGGCGGCGGCGAGCATCGGGATGAGTAGGGCGAATAGTCGCATGGCCGCAGCCAAACTTGATTCTATGCCGGTTTGCGAACGGCGCAGCCAATCCAGAGACAGTGGCCTGATTGACCTTTGTGGAGCACTGGTGATAGTGTCATGCCAGCAGTTGGCTCGCACCACATTTGCTTCGAGGTGAAACATGCTCCGTCTCCGATCTCTCCTTGGCTGCGCCGTCCTCGCGCTACCCCTCATGGCTCAGTTGAACCGTGGCACGATCACAGGCATCGTGACCGACTCCAGCGGCGCTACCATCCCGGCCGCTCAGGTGACCGTGAAACAGACCGCGACCAACCAGGCCACGCGCGTGGCTACGTCCGATTCCGGCCAATACAACGTGCCGAACCTGGCGCCGGGCGCCTATGACATCGCCATCGAAGCCAAGGGATTCAAGCGGTTCCTGCTTTCCAAGGCGGACCTGCGCGCCACCGACGTCCTGCGCATCGACGCCGTGCTCGATGTGGGCTCAATGGTGGAGACCATCGAAGTGGCTGCCTCCACCGATCGCGTGCAGACCGATTCTCCGCAAGTGGGCACATCGCTCACCAACACCGGCCTGATCGACCTGCCGCTCAGCTTCTCCGGCGCCCGCAATATGGAAAATTTCGCCTACAAGCTGACGCCCGGCGTGGCCGGTTCGTCCTGGACTTCGCACATCAACGGCTCAGCCACGGCGTCGAAAGAAGTGCTGCTGGATGGCGCCAGCACCACCACGAACCGCGGCGGCCACAACGGTGAATCCACCGTCTCGCTGGAGGCCGTGCAGGAGTTCAAAATCCAGACTTCCGGCATGTCGGCCGAGTTCGGCCGTTTCCAGGCCGGTGTCTTCAACTTCGTGATGAAGTCGGGTTCCAATCAGCTCCACGGTTCGGCCTACGCCGCGCTGCGCAATGAGGCCTTGAACGCCAACTCCTGGGTCAACAACTATCGCGGCGTGAAGCGCGCCCAGGACCGCAAGCAGAACTTTGCCGGCAGCATCGGCGGACCGGTGGTGCTGCCGAAGATCTATAACGGCAAGGACAAGACGTTTTTCTACACTTCGTACGAACAGTACCGGGACCGGACCGGCGGCTTTGGCGCGCCCAACCGCACGCTGCCTCTGGCGGAGTTCTATGACGGCGATTTTTCCCGTCTGCTGCAAACCACCGCGGCAGGCACAGACGCCCTGGGCCGGACGGTGTACCGCGGCGCCATCTACGATCCCGCCACCTTCAGCCAACTGGCCAATGGCCGCTACATCGGCGAGATGTTCCCCGGCAACGTGATCCCGAAGTCCCGCTTCAGCCAGGTGTCGCAGAACTTGAACGCCATTGCCAGGAAGTCCTACCTGCCCACTGAGCGAGGCGCGAATGGGCTGGTGCCTTTGAACAACAACGCGCTGTTCCCGGTGGTCAACACGCCGAGTTTCGACCAGTATCAGTTCTCCGTGAAAGGCGATCAGATGCTGAACTCGTCCAATCGCCTGTCCGGCTCCTACAGCTATACGGTCCGGCCGCGCCTTCTGCTCGACGCCGGCGGAATGTGGGACATCAACGACGCCAATGGCGGACCGCTTTCCAAGGCGCGGCTGCAGCGGACCCGTTCCAGCCTGGTCAGGCTGGCTTGGGACGCCACGCTCTCGCCCACCATGCTGCTCAACGTCAACGGCTCCTACAACCGGTTTGCCAACCCCAACAACAGCGTGCACAGGGATGAGGTGGACGGCGCCAAGGCGCTCGGCATCAAGAACATGTCCACCTACGGCTATCCGAGCATCGGCTGGGGCGGCGGTCCCTATGTCGGCCTGGACACGCCCGGCGACCCGCAGGCCAGTTTCGATGCCTATGTTTCAGGCGGCATTCTGGCCACGCTCTCCAAGACCAAAGGCAAGCACTTCCTGAAGATGGGCGTCGATCATCGCCGCTTCCAGTTCAACACGCGGCCGACGCCCGGCGGCTCCTTCAACTTCGCGGCGCGCGGCACGGCCATCCCCAATGAATCCTACGCCGGCAGCCAGACGGGTTACGCCTTTGCCAGCTACCTGCTGGGTATCGTCGATTCGGCCGGCCGCGGCGCTCCGGTTCCGCTCGGCGGACGCCGCCGGTACCTGTCCGGCTTCTTCCAGGATGATTACAAGGCCACTCGCTCACTGACCCTCAACCTCGGCGTCCGTTGGGACTACTCGCCGCCCTACTTCGAAGTGGCGAACCGCATGGCCAGTTGGAACATGACCAAGACCGATCCCCTCACCGGCTACCCCGGCGCCTATGACTTCGCCGGCAACTGCAACGGGTGCACAGGCCAGAGCAGTTTCGGCACCAAGAGCTACAACGATTTCGGCCCGCGCTTCGGCCTAGCCTGGCAGGCCTCGGACAAGTGGGTGGTGCGCGCCGCCTACGGCCTCTTCTTTGAGGCCGACAACAACAACTCCTATAGCGCCATCAACGGCGCCTCGTCGTTCCCCTGGGCCGGCAGCTACGTTCTGGCCGCTGACGCCGTCACTCCTTACAAGGGCATCTTCAACTGGGACAACGGCTTCCCCACGGATCGCTACGTAGCCCCGAGTTTCAACGTCTCCTACGCCAACCTCGGCGGAAGCCCGGCAGTTACGGACGCCAAGTACGGCAACCCCGGCTACGTGCAGCAGTGGAACCTCAACATCCAGCGCCGGTTGCCGGCCAAGTTCCTGCTCGACGTGGGCTATATCGGCAACAAGGGCTCAGGCTTGAAGAACTCGGCACTGACCCGGTACAACCAGTTGCCGGCTTCCGTGCTGTCGCAGTACGGCCGGAACCTCACCAACGCCGTCACCAGTGAAGCGCAGGCCGCCGCCAACGGCATCAAGTATCCGTTCCCCGGCTACCGGGGCACGGTGGCCGGCGCCTTGCGGCGCTTCCCGCAGCTTCAGGGCACCACCACGTTTTCCACCTATGGTGCGCCCTTCGGCTTCTCCACCTACCATTCCCTCCAGTTCACGGTGGACCGCCAGTTTGCCAACGGCATTTCGATGTACGCCAACTACGTCTACTCCAGGACCATGTCCAACATCGAGTCCGCGTTTGAGGGCGAGAACAGCAGTTCGCTGGATTTCTACAACCTCAAGCTCGAAAAGGCGCCGGCCACCTATGACACGCCCCACATGTTCAAAGCCTATGCCCAGTACGAATTGCCGTTCGGCAAGGGCAAGGCGATCGGCGGCGGCGCCGGCCGTGTGATGGATGCCGTCATCGGCGGCTGGAACATATCCACCATCCTGAACTACTTCAACGGTGGCCCCATCGGCTTCGGCGGCGCCACCTCGCCCATGCCCGGTGGTTGGAACGGCGGCCAGCGGCCCAACATCGCCGCCGGTGACCTGCGGGCGTCCACCTGGGACCGGGCGAATTTCAACTTCGCCAACATCATGTCCGGCGACAACACGTACCTGAACAAGCCGCTGTTTTCTGATCCGGCCACGTTGACGCTGGGCTCAGCGGCTCTCCGCTACTCCATCATTCGCGGCTTCGGCACAGTGAACGAAGATTTCGGCATCCTCAAAAACGTCCGCTTCACGGAACGGATGACGGCTCAAATCCGGGCCGAGATGCTGAACGCTTTCAACCGCCATACGTTTGGCGGCATCCAGACCTCGATCACCAATGCCCAGTTCGGCCAGGTGACCAGCGTCAGCGGCAATCGCAGTATCCAACTCGGGATGCGGTTCCAATTCTAGCCCTGCCGCACCTCCACCATGGCCTCGGCCCAGCGCCGCAGTTGCCACGTGCCGAAGTCGACATCCACCGAGACAATCGCCCGCGGGGCCGCACCCGCGGGCGGCGTCACCAGGAACGAAACCGCCCCCTCACGCTGCGCCGCTATCTGCGCCGTGCGGCTGGCCGCATCGCACTGCCAGCCTTCCGGCAGCACGGGCCGGATGGAATACGTCCCGGCCGTCCGCAGATGGTTGAAGATCACGACGTCCAGCCGGAAGGCCTGTCCCGCCGTCGCGCTGATGCTGTACGGCGCCAGCCGCACCCACTGCTCGTCGAGCCCGTAGTTGATGTCCGGCCACGGAAACAACTCCTTCATGGCGGTAGCGCGCCGTCCGAGCGACGCCTCCATGGCGTCCATCTGGCCCCGCGAGAAGCGGAAGGCCGGCGCCACGTGCTGGTTGATCAGCATGTGCTCGTCCGGCAGCTTCCGCAACTGATCGAGACAGCGCAGGTATCCGCTGCCCGGCGCGATGAAGTTCCGGTTCCAGAGGCAGTAGTCGTCCAGGCCGGATGGCGTGAAGGAATCGCCCACGAACAGCACGGTCTCGCCGGTCTCCCGCCGCGCCGTCAGGCCACCGTGCCACAGAGTCTGCCCGGGCAAGTAGGAGAACGTGAACTGAAACTCGTGCCACGCCATCCGGGCGCCGTGGGCCATCGGTTTGCCGCTGCGGATCGGGGCCGTCGAGAGGCACGGCGCGCGATACGCCCCCGGGTTCTCCAGGATTCCGCGCAGCTCTTCGCTGAAGTACACCGGGCACTGAAACCGCGCGGCGCAGGCCTCGGCCTGGTCCGTGTGATCGTCGTGGTAGTGCGTGATGAACACGCCTTCCAGCCGTTGGAGCCGCCCCTGGCTGCGCAGCAGTTCCACCTGCTCAATCACGGCCGTATAGCCGCAGTCGATCAGAAATGCCCCACCTGAGCTGGAGAGCAGCAACCGCGAATTCCGGATCGCCACCAGCCAGGAAGGCAGCGGAAACTCCTGGCCCATCGGCATGGCTGCCGGTAGAGCGCCCTCCATCACCTTGCCGGCCCGCAGCTTCCAGTTGCCGTCGCCGAAATACCAGCGCAACGCGTCGGTCTGAAAGTGCTCGTCCAGCACGCGCTTCAGCCGCCCGATCAACGTCTCAATCGCCTTGCCCGGTTCAGTGATCACCGGCCCGCGCGCCGGGATCAGCACGTCCGGCCGGGCCGCTGCAATCTTGCGCAGACTGCCGATCAACTCGTGGGCCCGCGCCGCATAGCCGTGATAGCCGCGCAGCTTGGCCTCCGGAACCGCGTCCTGCAGGCTGTAGAGGTCAAATAGTTGGCCGTCGCCATAGAGCAAATCGCCTACACACGCCACGCGCTGGCCGCCGGCAGTGAACAGGTAGCTGACGGCGCCATCGGAGTAGCCCGGCGTGTCGAACACGTCGATGCCAAGGCCCTGCCAGACGATCTGATCCCCGCCGGCGACGGCCCGCTCCACCTTCATGCCGCTGGAGGCGACCTTGCTGTTCGTGGCGGCATAGTCGTGGAACCGCGCGCTTTCAAACCGCTTCCAGAAGATCTCGGGCTGGGCGATCCGCTCCGCTTCGCGCTTCGG
>JBBQLF010000241.1:0-6936 GCA_038327695.1 Bryobacterales bacterium | reverse complement strand
TCAGCTCCGCCGTGATTTCCGTCAACTCCTCGGCGCTCTTCGGCGGATCGATGTTCAGGATGCGGCAGTTGGCCTTCCAGCGCCGGTAGTGTTCCTCGCAGCGCACCAGGAAGAGCTCTTCCTCTTCGGCCACCCAATAGCCGCGAATGCCCTCAAAGACACCTGTGCCGTAGTGCAGCGCGTGGGTCAGGATGTTGACCTTGGCGTCCTTCAGCGGCACGAACTGGTTTTCGAAATAGACGAGTACTTCCGAGTTGTCAGACATAAACCCGCACCTCTGTCTTCTGCATTTCCGCATGGCCGCGGGCCATCGCCCGGCGGTCGATTTCCAACCATTTTTCGCCCTTCACCACGCGCGCCATGGCGCGATCCACCACGGCCAGCGGCAGCGCGTTCGTCGCGGCCAGGAAGGCGCCCAGCACGACGATGTTGGCCACCTTGGGACTGCCCAGCTCATCGGCGATGGCCGCGAATGGCAGAGCGTGCATGGTGATGCCGGTCCGGAAGCAGTCTGGCGGGATGGAGTCGCCGTTGTAGAGAACCAGGCCGGCGGAATCCACCGTGGCGATGAACTTGCGGAGCGAGGGCTCATTCATCGCAATCAGCACGTTCGGCCGGGACACCAGGGGCGAATCCACATGGCTGGTGGAGAGCCGCACATGGCAGTTGGAGGTGCCGGAGCGCATCTCCGGTCCGTAGCTGGGCAGCCAGGAAACGTCCAGGCCGTCGTCCATGCCGGCCTCGGCGATCAACTGGCCCAGCAGCAGAACGCCCTGGCCGCCGAAGCCCGCCACCTTGATGCGATACTCGCTGGCCGGCTTGACGATCTCCACGGGCGTCCCGGTGGGCGCCACGGGCAGCTTGAGAATGCGCGGCAGTTCGCTGAGCGGCGGCGGCTCAGGCATTGCCATGCGCGGGGCGCGCTCGCTGGTGCGGTCCAGCTTGTTGCCGAGCGGATACACCTGCGTGAGCACGTCCCGCACATAGCGCTGCGCGTCCACGGGGTCCAGCTTCCAGATGGTCGGACACGGCGACAGGATCTCCACCAGGGAGAAGCCGAGGCCCTTGATCTGCGTCTCCAGCGCACGCTTGATGGCGCGCTTGGTCTGTAGAATCTGCTTCACATTGCCGAGTCCGCCGCGCTCAATAAACACCGGCCCGTCGAGGGCGGCCAGCATCTCCGATGCCTTCAGCGGATAGCCGTCATTGGCCACGGTGCGCCCGAACGGCGTGGTGGTGGTCTTGTCGCCGAGGAGGGAGGTGGGCGCACACTGGCCGCCCGTCATGCCGTAGATGGCGTTGTTGACGAACAGCGCGGTGAAGCACTCGCTGCGGTTGGCGGCGTGCATGATCTCAGCCGACCCGATGGCGGCGAGGTCGCCATCGCCCTGGTAGGTGATGACGATGGAGTCCGGGTGCGAACGCTTCAAGCCCGTGGCAACGGCCGGCGCGCGCCCGTGCGCCACCTGTACGTTGCCGACGTCGAAGTAGTAGTACGCGAAAACCGAACAGCCCACCGGCGACACCAGGATTACGCGGTCGCGGATGCCGAGCTCATCGATCACCTCGGCCAGTAGTTTATGCGCGACGCCGTGGCCGCAGCCGGGGCAGTAGTGCGTCTGGTGTTGCAACTCATCCTTGCGGTCGTAGTTGTCGTAGAGGCACTCGGCCTTCCCGTGAATCACCTTGAGTTCAGGCATGGGCGAACACCTCCTGGAAGATCTCTTCGGCCGTCGGCGCATTGCCGCCGCAACGGCCGTAGAACTCCACGGGCCGCCGGCCGTCCACGGCCAGCCGCACATCCTCCACCATCTGTCCGGTACTGAGCTCCACCACGAAGAAACGCTCGGCCTGCGCCGCGAGCCGTCTCAATTCCAGAGCCGGGAACGGGAACAGCGTGATGGGCCGCAGCAGTCCGGCCCGGATGTCGCGCGCCCGCATCATCTCGACGACTGACTTCAGAATTCGCGCCGCGATGCCGTAGCCGACAAAGACAATCTCGGCGTCATCGGTCTGATAGTTTTCCCAACGCGTCTCGTGGAGCGCCAGCCGGTTGTACTTGGCTTCCAGAGCGCGGATGTGTTTTTCCAGACCGTCGGTATGGATATGGAGCGAGTTGATCAGATTGTGCCGCGTGGCGGCCGTCCCGTCCACGGCCCACTCCGGCAGGCGCGGCGCGCGCGGCTCGAGCGCGAACTCGACGGGCTCCATCATCTGCCCGATGAAGCCGTCGGCCATCACCACGGCCGGCGTGCGGTACTCGTCGGCGAGGTCGAAGGCCACATAGGTGAGGTCAGCCATCTCCTGCGCTGAGGCCGGCGCCAGCACCAGCGTGCGGTAGCAGCCGTGGCCACCGCCCTTGACCACCTGAAAGTAATCGGACTGCTCCGGCGCGATGTTGCCGAGCCCCGGCCCGCCGCGCGTAATGTCGGCGATCACGCAGGGCAGTTCGGCCCCGGCCAGATAACTCAGCCCCTCCGACATCAGGCTGACGCCCGGGCCCGACGACGCCGTCATGGCGCGGACGCCGGCCGACGCCGCCCCGTAGATCATGTTGATAGCCGCCACTTCGCTCTCGGCCTGCAGAAACGTGCCCCCAACCTGCGGCAGAAAATAGGCCGCCGCTTCGGTAATCTCGTTGGCCGGCGTAATGGGGTAGCCGTAAAAGGCCCGGCAACCGGCCAGAATGGCGCCCTTCATGAGCGCCTCATTGCCCTTGATCAATTGCTTCGGCATGGATCGGATTCCCTTAGTCGAGCGCCTTGAACACCTTGATCGCGCCCGGCTCCGGGCACACGTAGAAACACAGCCCGCAGCCATTGCACGGCTTACCGCCGGTGGTGGCGGTGTGATAGCCGTAGCGGTTCAGTCCCGGCGCCATGCTCAGCACCTTCTGGACGCAGGCCTCCACGCAAAGGCCGCAACCCTTGCACTCCAGGCGGTCAATCTCGACGTAGCCCTTGATTCCGATTTCTTCTTCCATGACAGTGGCAAACATCGCAACTCTCCCTAGTGCACCGCTACCAGACGCGGCCGCAGATAGCGCGCCTGATAGGCGAAACTCGTCAACTCGTCGCGGAACGCCGGATCGGCGATTCCGATCAGCGCTTCGGCCCGCTGGCGCAGCGTCTTGCCGTGCAAATACGCCACACCGTGTTCAGTTACCACGTAGTGTACGTCAGCCCGCGACGTCACCACTCCCGCCCCAGGATCCAGCATCGGCGCGATGCGCGAGATGGTGCCGCGCCGCGCGGTAGAAGGCAGCGCGATGATCGGTTTGCCGCCCTCGCTGCGCGCCGCGCCCCGGATAAAATCCACCTGGCCGCCGAAGCCGCTGTAGGGCTTGGTGCCGATGGAGTCTGAGCAGACCTGCCCGGTCAAATCCACCTGGAGAGCCGAGTTGATGGCCACCATGCGCCGGTTCTGGCTGATCACAAAGGGGTCATTGACGTACTTGATGGGGCGGAATTCAAACAGCGGGTTGTCGTCGATGAAGTCAAATAAACGGCGCGTGCCCAGCACAAAGCCGGCCACCAGCTTGCCCGGATGGAGCGGGTTGGCGGCGCCGGTCATGACGCCATTCTCGATCAGCGGGATGACTCCGTCAGAGAACATCTCCGTGTGCAGCCCCAGGTTGCAGTGGCTGGTGAGGCAGCCCAGCACTGCGTCCGGCACCGCGCCGATGCCGAGTTGCAGCGTGGCCTCGTCAGGGATGAGAGATGCGACGTGCGCGGCGATGCGCATCTGCACCGGCGTGGCCGCCTCGGCGTGCAGCTCCGGCAACGCCTGATTGACTTCCACGATCCTGTCGATCTCGCTGACGTGGAGAAACGACTGACCCAGCGTCCGCGGCATGTTCGGATTCACCTGGGCGATCACATAGCGCGCCTGCCGCGCGGCCGTCAGCGTGCAATCCACACCCACACCCAAACTCATGTAGCCGAACCGGTCCGGCGGCGAAACCTGGAGGAATACGTAATCCAGCAGGCAATCGCCGGACTCAAACAGGCGCTCGATTTCGTGCAGGAAGATCGGCATGTACTCGGCTCGCCCGTCGATGACCGCCTCGCGCACGTTCTCGCCGATGAACAGCGCCACCACCCGGAACGCACCTTCGTATTCCGGGCGCGCGTAGTCCGCGCAGCCGAGCGTCTTCATGTGGATGATCTCCACGTCATGGAGTTCCCGCGCCCGGCCCAACAACGCCCCCACCAGCTCCTCCGGGGTGGCACAGCCGGGCTGCACGTAGACCCGGTCACCCGAACGAATGCCCCGCACAGCGTCAGCCGCCGTCGTTCGCTTTGCCGTGTAATCGCTCATCCAGTCCATCTTGATCTCCGGGGAGCCCGGATTCGTCGTATTAATACCTATATAACTCAAACCGGTAGTCCCACCTACTTATCGCCCGGAATGGCCTTCGTTGTCAAGTCTTTTCCTCGCCACATCTTAGGGCGATTTCTGACTAAGCACCACGCGCAGGTGGTGTATATTGCTGGATCGGCTTTGGTTCCAGTAGTTTGCAGTCACCTGGGCCGGGTGGACAGATCCGGCGCGCGCCGAAACGCGATATGCTGCCATCAGCGTGAAACTGCTCCTCCTCCCTCTTTTCATCCTGCCGCTAGCCGCGGCTGACCACCCGATGTCCACCTCGGCCGGCGCTTACGGCGCCCTTGCCACCAACGCCCGCACGTACCGCCCTCTGGATCTGGTGACCGTCACCATTGCGGGCCGTGCCGCGGGGGACACCACGTGCCGAGTCCGTGTGGCCGACCCCAGCCAGCGCGTCTACTTCGAGAAAGACGTCGATCTGACGGCCAATCAAGGCGCGGTCCGGTTCCCGGCAACGGGGCAACTCGGCACGCACTATGTCTACCTGTGGTGGCCGGGCGAGAAGCGTTACAGCCGCTACGTCAACTTCCGGCTGGACGCAGAAACCTCCATTGAGACCGGCGACCGCGATTTCGACGGCATCTACCCGTTCACGCGCGAAGCCATGCTGCTGGGCCGCCGCGACTATCAGACGCAGCGGGGCCGCTTGGTGGGCTACATCTCGGCCGACACCTGGCATTTCGACGGTATCTGGCTGCGGGATTGGATCTACTCATTGCCCGCCTACAAGTATTGGGAACGGGAGATGCAGTGCGGCCTGGATCGTTTTCTGGAGGTCCAGCGGGCCGACGGCCAGACGCCTGACGGCATTGAGCGCGACGGCCGCACTTGGCGGGTGGGCCTGGAATCGGACGTGGAGTACATTCTCACGCTGGGCGTGTGGGACACCTGGAAGGCCACCGGTGATGACACCTGGCTCCGCGCCGCCTTGCCCAAGCTGGAAAAGGCCATGGCCTACATCCGCAGCGACCCCAAGCACTGGGATCCGGTCAACCGCCTGATCAAGCGCCAGCACAGTTGCGACACCTGGGACTACGACATCGACGGCGCCACAGACCAGGGCGCCGTCCGCCACGTCATCGCCAACTGCGACCAGAGCGGCTACGCGCTGGCCTTCCGCGGCATGAGTGAGATGTACGCGCACCTGGGTGACGCCTCGGCCGCCGCCCGCTGGCTGAAGGAGGCCAACGAGTATCGCTTGCGCGCCGCCAAACTCCACTGGGACGGTACGAAGTTTCTCCACCATGTGCATCTCGATACCATTGACCACGCCGGTTTCGACGAGTCCAGACAGCTTACGATGGGCAACACCTGGGCCATGACGCGGGGCCTGGCGGACCCCAGGCAGTCCGCCGCCATTGTCGATGAGTACCGGCGCCGCCAGCGCGCCACCGGCGACAAGTACCCGTGGTGGAGCCTGCAGCCCGGCTATCCCGATAGCCTCGGCTACTGGAAGGACGAATACCGCAAGCAGGGCGCCTATGCCAACGGCGGCCTGATGCCGTGGGTGGGCGGCGAACTGGCGCGGGCCGCGCTGCAAAACGAGCGCGAGCCCTACGGAGTGGAACTGATCCGCCAGTACGCCGCGCACCTGCGGGAGACCGGCGGCGCGCAGGTCTGGTACTGGCCGGACGGCACGCCCGGCCACCGCACCACCAACGAGGTGAACTACGCCGGCTGGGGCATGGCCCAGTGGGTGGACGCGCTGGTGGAAGGGCTGGCCGGCATTCGCGATCTGAGCGGACAGTACCGGCGCGCGGAGGTGTCCATCCGCTGGCCCGCCACCGGCGTCACGACGGCGCGGGCCACCGCCCGCTATGCCGCCAGCGATGCCTACCTCTCCTATCAGTGGCATTCGGAACCGAGGTCCATCTCCATCGCCTACTCGGGCTCCGGCGCCGAGACGAGATTCCGCGTCCTGCTGCCTGCCGGATTCACACCGCGGGCGGTGATGCTGAATGGCACCGACATCAAGTTCGACCGCGAAGGCGAGGGCGCCAGCACCTACGTCTCGTTCACTCCGGATCACGCCCAGCGTGGGGAACTGCGCATTGCGGCCCAATAGCTGGTTTCCGGCCCGCCCTTCCTTTGGCCTCCGGTTTGGGTGTATGAATGAGGAGGAAGGAATCCGGTTATGTCCATTCGGGATATTGAAGCACTGAATTATCACTCCGCAGAACCAGCCGGCAAGGTCTCCGTAGTACCCACGAAGCCTTGCCGCACGCAGCGCGACCTGAGCCTCGCCTATACCCCCGGCGTGGCGGTCCCCTGCCTCGAGATCGCTCGTGATCCCTCGCTGGTTTACAGCTACACGGCCAAGGGCAACCTGGTGGCTGTCGTCTCCAACGGCACGGCGGTGCTCGGCCTGGGCAACATTGGGCCCGCCGCTGGCAAACCCGTGATGGAGGGCAAGGGCGTCCTGTTCAAGCGCTTCGCCGATATCGACGTGTTCGATATCGAGTTGGCCAGCGAGGATCCCAAGGAGATCATCCGGGCCTGCCAGATGCTGGAGCCCACCTTTGGCGGCATCAACCTGGAGGACATCAA
>JBBQLF010000240.1:0-6941 GCA_038327695.1 Bryobacterales bacterium | reverse complement strand
TCAACGGCGCGCCTTACGAAGTAATCGGTGTCTTTGCGCATGATGAAGGCCTGTTCGGAGGCCCGGGTGTTGATCAGTTTGCCATCATGCCACTGTCGACCTTCCGCAAACACAACCCAAACAGCAAGGAGGTCTTCATCGCCTTCACGGCCAGGCGGGACGTGGCATCGGAGGTCGCCATGGATGACGTGATCGAAGCGCTGCGGCGGATTCGCAAAGTGCCGCACAACGCCGAGAACGACTTCGAGATTTTCAGTTCCGACTTCCTGACGAACCTCTGGAATCAGCTCACCGGCGCGATCGTGATCCTGACGTCGGTCATCAGCTCCATCGGGCTGCTGGTGGGCGGCATCGGCGTGATGAACATCATGCTGATTTCCGTGACGGAGCGCACGCGCGAGATCGGCATCCGCAAGGCCATCGGCGCGCGCCAGTCCGACATCCGCGTGCAGTTCCTTCTGGAGGCAGTAACGTTGACGATGCTGGGCGGGCTGATCGGTGTAATCGGCGGCTTCGTGATGGCTTGGCTGGTGCGCACTTTGGTGCCGGGCATTCCGGCCGAGGTGTCGATCTTCTGGGCAACGATGGGCGTGAGCCTGTCCGCCGCAGTTGGCCTTTTCTTCGGCTACTGGCCAGCCAACCGCGCCGCGCAGTTGGATCCGATCGTCTGTCTGCGCTACGAGTGAACCCTATGTTCCGGTCAGCCGGAACACGAAGTCTTCCATCACGATCCGGTCATCCACCCGCGCACTCTTCAGATCCCGGTCTGCCCGGAAGACCAACTGAATGCCCTGCTCCAGCTTCTCCTGCGGAAACCGCGAACTGGCCGTGTAGATCTGCTCCGCCCGCGCCCGCCACATGGGCACGCCCTGCCGTTGGAAGTAGTTCTGCACGTCCTGGGAAGATCGCAGCCCCTGCTCCCTCGCCGAGAGCGCCAGCCGGAAAATACCCCCAAGAAACGTGAGCGCCAGCGGAAGATACTCGCCATCGCGGATCAGCGTATCCAGTTGCTGCAAGGACTCCGTCCGGTTCCTGCGCGCCAGCGCATTCACCAGATTGAAGATCGTCGTTTCCTGCCCGTTCGGAACCAGTGCCACAATCTCGGCGGCCGTCACCTGGCCACCCACCGGGCCCAGATACAACGCCAGTTTCTCAATCTCCGTCGCCAGCCTGGAAGCATCGCACGCCGTTGCTTCCACCAGCGCGTCCAACTCCGCCGGCCCGATCCGCAACCCACGCTCCGCCGCCTGGGCCTGCGCGAAGGTCATCGCGTCCTGTTTGGTCAGCTTCGTGAACTCCACAACGGCCAAAATCGCGCCATAGTGCTTCCGCAGGCGGTCCATTTTGGCCTTGTCCTCGCCCTCGAAGTCCCAGCGATGGGAATCGAAAACCAGGACCGTCCCAGGAGTCGGATCCTGACAGTAGGCCGCCAGTGTATCGGCGCCTCCGGCCTTGGGAGCCGCATCCTCTTCCTCTTCCGCGGCGGCGGCAGCGGCGGCGGCCCGGCCGCGCGGCAGTGCCAGTTCGGCGCTGGAAACCCAGATCAGCCGTCTGCCCGCGAACAGAGACATGGAGCGCGCGTCGTCGATCACGTCGTTTAAGGAGAGGGAATCCAGATCATGCCGGATGTAGCCCTCCTCCCGCTCGCCGGCGGGCAGCACCTTCTCGATCAGTGCCTGCCGGCACGGCCCACGCCGGTACATCTCCGGCCCAACAAAGAGGTACACACCCTCGGGCGCCTGCTTGGCGAGACTCCTTAGCAGTTGCTCTGGCGTCATCGTCAGAACGCCTCCAGGATGGAACTCACTACCTGGCGCGCGGCCTCCTGGCTCAATCGCCCCAGCGCCACCGCGCTCTCGTCGAAGTACTGTTCCTGGGACGTCGCCACCTCATAGCGCTGACGAACGTCCATCCCCCGCCTCTCATAGAGCGTCTTACCGGTACTGCGCTCCACGAGCTTGATGTTGAGAAACACCGTGACCTGAATCCCGGCGGCGCGGCCCGTCTTCTGATCGAAGATCGTCGGGGCCGACATGACATTGGTCACGGTGCCGGACAGGATCGCGTCAGCCTCATTCGGGTCCGCCACGATGCGGTAGCGCGTGCGCGCAATGAATTCGCGCCCGATGGCCGACGGCAAAGACTCGGACAGCTTGTATCGAATCGTCGAGTTGCCAAACGCCGGGATGGCAATCGTGCGGATAGTCGCCGGCAGCAGATCCGCCTTGCCGCCAATATGGTAGCCACAGCCGCAGACCGCCAGCGCCACTGCTGCCAGCGCCAGGCTGAACCCAGCCCTCATTTCACTTTTTTCCTTGTCAGCAGCGCCGCCGTCAGCAACGCATTGTCCGCTCGCGTCCGGAGATTGTCCGACGCCACCCACAGCCACAGCCCGCGCGCATTGCCGCGATCCTCGCCGATGTTGCTGACGATCATCCCGCTGTGCCCCGCCACACCGACATTCGACGCAGGTTCCGTGCCTGCGACTCGCACATCGGCCCCTGCGTCTGAGAGCGCCTTCTCGATCTCAGCCAGCCCCGGTCGCCTGGCGAATTCCACCCAGACGTTTTGGCAATGGCCGTGAAACACGGGCGCGTGGATCAGCCGGATGGAAGGCAGCACCATCTTGCGCGGTCCAAGCAGGGTCGCCAGGTGCTTCTCAATCCGCAGTTCCGACGCCGCCAGCGAGTGGACCGAATCCTCGCCGTAGGCCGGAGACAGCGTGAAGCTCACCTGCGTATCGAAGACCGCCTTGGGCATCGGCTGGAAATTGAACAGGCTCACGGCCTGCTGGTGCAACTCGTCGATACCTTCCTTGCCATACTCGCTCACCGGCTCGTGGATGGTGGCCACGCAGCGCTCCACCGGGGACAGCGCGTGCAGCCACACCAGCAGCCGTGCCAGTGTGACCGCCGCCGGATGGGCGATGCAATGGATGGTGTCCGCATCGGAGGCCACCTTCTTGTCCTCGAGCAGCGGCGCCCGCAGCCGGGCCGCCGGCTTATCTTCGAAATCGCAGGCTGTGTCCACAAACGCCGGCCGGATCTTCAGCTCTTTCGCCAACTGAAAAGCGAGTTTGTTGGCCTTCAGGTTGCCGCCCAGCAGGATGACGTCCGCGCCGTCCACCATGCTCGCGTCCAGCGGCGAGATCACCAGCAATTCATCCTCGTCGCGCGTGATCACCTTCTCATCGGATTTCGTGCTCGCCACCCGTAACGCCACGGGCAGCTTGCGCTGGCTGATCAAATCCCGAATCTCAATCCCAAGCAAGGTCTCGCCGCCCAGCAGCACCCACTTTGCGTCTTTCATTGGCCTCCGTTTAGTCCGCGCGCGGTCCGTGCCGTCGCACGAGACCCGCGATCCGCACCACGATGCCGCTGCCGATATAGAGCACCGACAGCGCCAGCAGCAGCGGCTTGGAGAAGTTCCAGATCATATACAGGAAGGCCGCCAGCACGATGAGGCTCCTCGGGCTGCGCGGGCTCACCAGATTGAAATCCTTGAAACTCCGATACCGCCACGTACTCACCATCAGATAGGACAACAGCGCCAGCAGCGCCGTCCATGCGGCGATGAACATCCAGTTCCGCAACGGCACCCCGTCCAGGAAGTAGATGACTGCCGCCACCATGCCGGCCGCCGCCGGAATCGGCGTCCCTACGAAGTACTTCCGGTCTTTTCGCCCCGGGTTGCTCGGCATCGGGTTTAACGAGATGTTGAACCGCGCCAGCCGCATGGCGCCGCAACACACAAACATGAAAAGCACGAAGTAACCGGCCTGCAGAAGGTACTTGCGGATCTCCGGCGGCGTCGACGGATCAATAAACTGGTAGCCCCACACGAACGCCAGAACCGCCGGCGCAATTCCAAAGCTGATCACGTCGGCCAGGGAGTCCAGCTCGCGGCCGAAGTCGCTGGTCGTGTTTGTCAATCGCGCGATGCGCCCGTCCAACCCGTCGAAAAACACCGACAATCCGATCACGGCGGCCGCGAAGTCAAAATGCGGATTCGGCCCAAAATTCCCGCCCTGTGCCCACAGGGCGCCTTCCACGGACTTCAGGATCGCCAGGTAGCCCATGAACAGGTTTGCTGCCGTGAACAGAGTGGGCAGCGCGTAGGCCGCGCGCCGTGGCCGGCGGTCCGGCGAATTCGGGTCAATCAACCGCTCGCGCAGATTCAACCGTGGCGTCATTGGTCCTTCCTTCGCGCCAGAACGCTGGACCCGGCCGAGACCCGCTGGCCTTCCTTCACTTCCAGCTGCCACTCCGGACCGAATGTGATATCCACGCGTGAGCCAAACTTGATCAGTCCGATGCGCTCCCCGGCCGTGACGAAATCGCCCGGCTTCTTGTAACAGACGATCCGCCGCGCGATCAGGCCCGCGATCTGGGAAAACTGCACCACCGTGCCGTGGCCGTCGATCGTCAGCGTGTTCATTTCATTGTCCAGCGACGCCTCGTCCTTGCTCGCCACCAGAAATTTGCCGGGTTTGTAGGTGACATCCACCACCTTGCCGGCAATCGGGGCCCGGTTCACATGCACGTCAAAGACGTTTAGAAAGATGCTCACCCGCGTCGAATCCGGCTTCCGCTTGATGAGGATCACTTTTCCGTCCGCCGGCGAAACGGCAACGGGGCCGCTGGGAATCCGCCGCTCCGGGTCGCGAAAGAACCACAGACAGAAGACCGCCAGGACGTAGAACGGAATGCCGGCCCAAGGGCGGGTCAGGTAGCCCAGCAGCGCGCCGGCCCCGCTCAGGAAGAGCGCGTAGTAGAGACCAGTGATAACCATGGAGATAACTTCGGACCTCTCTATTGTCCCAGATGGTGGGCCAGCAGGGCGAGCAATCCCGCACGTTCGGCCATCCGCTCCACTACGATGCTCTCGTTGGCAGCATGGGCGCCCTCCCCGACGGCCCCCAGTCCGTCCAGAGTTGGGATCCCCAATCCGGCCGTGAAGTTGCCATCCGAGCCGCCACCAACGGCGCATTCTTCCAGAGCCAGGCCCAGGTGTTGCGCCGCCAGCCCCTGGGCCGTCCCAAACAGCGCCGCCACGCCTTTGGTACGCTCCATCGGCGGCCGGTTCAGCCCCCCGCGGACCTCCACCGTGCACCGCTTGTCCACCGCCCGCAAGCCAAGGAACTTGCGGTGCAAAGGCGCGTAGTCCTTCATTCGCGCGATGCGCATATCCACGCCCACCTGCGCCTCGGCGGCGATCACGTTCGTCCTGGTCCCGCCCGAGATCACGCCCGGATTCACCGTCAGCCCCTTGCTGAGATCTGTAAACGCTGCGATCTTCTCGATCTGCCGGGCTAACTCCACAATGGCGCTTGCACCCGCCTGGAAGTCCAAACCCGCATGGGCAGACCTGCCCTGTACCCGCACGACGTAGTCCCCCACGCCCTTCCGCGCCGTCTTCAGCTTGCCCGTGGGGCCGGCCGCCGGTTCGGGTATCAGCACAGCGCTGCTGTCCTTGGCCAGTTTCTCCGTGAGCGGCCGCGAGGATTCACTGCCTACCTCTTCGTCCGATACGATCCACAGTGCCACCTCGCGCGACACGGGCAGATCCAGCGCCTGAATCGTCTTCATCGCCGAGAGGAAGAACACCAGGCCTGCCTTCATGTCGAATACACCAGGCCCCCAGAGGCGGCCCTCCGCCTCGCGCCAGGGCATCGTCTTCAACGTACCTACCGGCCAGACTGTGTCTGAGTGGCCGACGCCGAGCAGGCGGCCTGGCTTCTTGCGCCGCGGACCAGGCAGATGAAAGGTCAACAGCAGGTTCTTGCCATACCGTCCGCCCGGAAACGTCTTGACCTTGGCAATGCCTTCGGCGCTAGCGGCCAGCAGGTCCACGCAACGGTTCACCGCCGCGGCGTCGTCGCTGGGCGACTCGCACTCTACCAGTTCCTTGAGGAATTCGGTAATCGAACCCTGCTGCGCCACCAGTTGCGGCAGGATCTGCGAGAGGGGAAGAGAAGGCGGGGTGTCCATCGTCTGTTAGAATAGCCTTTTCCGATGGTAGCTCTAGAAAACATCGATATCCGCGACATCCTGCCGCACCGTTATCCCATGCTGCTGGTGGACCGTATCCTGGACATAGGCGCTGATTTCATCGTTGGCGTCAAGAACGTCACCGCCAATGAGCCGTTCTTCATGGGCCACTTCCCGGACTTCCCGGTGATGCCCGGTGTGCTCATCGTTGAGGCTATGGCGCAATGTGGCGGCATTCTGGTCCTGAAGGATCTCCCGGACCGCCACAACAAGCTCGTCCTGTTCGCCTCGATTGAAGAGGCCAAGTTCCGCAAACCAGTCCTGCCGGGAGACATCCTGCGCATGGACCTGAAGGTCCTCAAGCGTAAAGCCACGGTCGTCAAAATGCAGGGTACCGCCACCGTCGACGGCCAAATCGTGGCCGAGGGCATCGTGATGTGCAAAGTTGCCGACAAGCCCACACGGCAGGCCGCGCCGCAGGGCTAGACCAACATGGCCATCCACCCGGCCGCGATCATCGATCCCGCGGCTCGGATCCATCCTGATGCTGAGATCGGTCCCTACTGTGTCATCGGAGCCGAAGTGGAGATCGGCGCCCGCACCCGGCTGATGGGTCACATTTTCACCGAAGGCCCCACGTGGATCGGCGAAGACAACATCTTTTACCCCTATGCCTCCGTCGGTGTCGCCTCGCAGGATCTGAAGTACCACGGTGAGCGCGCCGAAACCCGAATCGGGTCCCGCAACAAGATCCGCGAATTCGTCACCATCCACCGCGGCACCGAGGGCGGCGGTTCGCTCACCCGCATTGGTGATGACAATCTGCTGATGGCCTATACCCACATCGCGCACGACGCCAACATCGGCAGCCACTGCATCCTCGGCAATGCCGTCACACTGGCCGGTCACGTCACCATCGGCGATTGGGCCATCGTCGAGGCGTTCTCTGGA
>JBBQLF010000239.1:0-6942 GCA_038327695.1 Bryobacterales bacterium | reverse complement strand
ACCGCCGCCACAAACCTCGGCGGGCTCGCGTCCTCCGAGATCGCCTTTAGCGACCAGGCGCTGGCGCCCCTGCTGCTCAGCGGCTTCTATGAACCGGAAGGCGACTGGCGCTGGACCAGGCGCCAGTTCTCGATGGCGCTGACCCCGCCGCACGGCAGCGAAGATACCTACCTCGTCCTGGACTTCACCCTGCCCACGGAAGTGATGGAGAAGCTCCATGCCGTCACGCTCACCGCCCGGGTGAACGGCGTCCAGGCCGGCAGCACCCGCTACCAGGCCGTCGGCCGCTACAGCTTCCACGCCAAGGTCCCTCCGAAGGCGCTCGAGATCCGGCCCGCGGTCGTGGAGTTTGAGCTCGACAAATCCTTGCCCGCCTCCGCCGCCAGCCGCGAACTCGGCCTCATCGCCGTCTCTGCCGCCTTGACCCACACCTCGGACGCCGCCTTTGACCGTGAGGCCGAGACCGCCCGCGCCCGCCAGGGCTACCAGTATCTGCTGGCCAAGCGGAACCTCCTCATGGCCCCCGCCAAACAGAACGAGATGATGAAGCTGTTCCACGATGTCCCTGTCTGGCGGCACATGTTCTTCCACAACGTGCAGATCGCAAAGAACCCGCTGGACCTGTGGATGATGCAGCAGATCATCTACGAAGTGCAGCCGGATTTCATCGTGGAAACCGGCACCTTCAAGGGCGGCTCGGCCCTCTACTGGGCGCACACCCTCAACGGCATGGATCTGACCCGCTCGCGCGTCATCACCGTCGACATCCAGAACATCACCGCCACCGCCGCCGCCCACCCGCTGTGGAAGAAGTACGTCACCTTCCTCCAGGGCAGTTCCACCGATCCGCAGATCGTCGCCCGCATCGCCGAACTGGTGAAGGGCCGCAAGACCCTGGTCGCGCTCGATTCCGATCACCGCATGGCCCACGTCGTCAAGGAGCTCCAGTCCTACTCGCCCCTCGTCAGCAAGGGCAGCTATCTCGTGGTGGAAGATACGCACATGGATGGCGTGCCCACCCAGCCGGACTTCGGCCCCGGTCCCCTGGCTGCCGTGAGACAGTTCCTGGACGGCGGCGGACGCAAAGACTTCGACCAGGACCTGGGCCGCGAGGCCTACATCATGACCTTCAACCCCGGCGGCTGGCTCCGCCGCAAATCCGAATAGGCGCCCGCCGCCGCCCCTACATCAGATAGTCTTTGAGCTTGTCCAGCAGAGTCTTCTCTTCCGGCTCATTGTCAGCCGGCAACGCCTCGCGCAACTGCTCCATCAGCTTCCGCTGTTCCCGGCTCATCTTGCGCGGCGTCCGCACTTCCAGGCGCACCACCAGGTCTCCGCGCCCGCCGCCGTTGACGAACGGAACGCCCCGCTGCCTCAGCCGCAGGGCCTCGCCGCTCTGCACGCCCTCCGGCACCTTCAGCGTGGCCAGCCCTTCAAACGTCAGCACGTGAATATCAGTGCCCAGCGCCGCCTGCGCCACGTTCAGCGGCACCGTACAATGCAGGTCGTACTCCTTGCGCTCGAAAATCGGATGCGCTTCCACGCTGAGAAAGACATACAGATCCCCCGGCGGTCCGCCGTTGGCGCCCGGTTGTCCCTCGCCGCCCACTCGCATCTTCATCCCCGTATCCACGCCCGCCGGGATCTTCACCTTCAGCTTCTTCGTCGTCTGGTGATAGGCGTCCCCCCGGCACGCCTTGCACGGCCGCCGCAGAATCTTGCCCGCCCCGCCGCACTGCCCGCACGCCTTGCGAATGGAGAGGAACCCCTGCTGGTAGAACACCTCGCCGCGCCCGCGGCACACCGAACACTGCGTCCACCCATCCACGCTCTCCGCGCCCGTGCCCTTGCACACCCCGCACGGCTCCATCCGCGGCACCTGGATCTCCGCCTCCAGCCCGCGGATCGAATCCTCGAATCCGATCTCCAGGTCGTAGCGCACATCGTCGCCCCGCTGCACCCGGCTCCGCCGCTGCGCGCCGCCCCCGCCCCCGAACAGGTCGCCGAAGCCGAAAAAGTCCCCGAATATATCCGAGAAGTCCGAGAACGCATCCGGGTTGAAGCCCTGCTGCGCCGCCCCGCTCACGCCCTTGTGCCCGTAGGTGTCGTAGGCCCGCCGCTTATCGCTGTCGCTCAGCACGCTGTAGGCCTCGGCCGCTTCCTTAAAACGTTCTTCGGCCTCTTTGTTCCCAGGGTTCCGGTCCGGGTGGTGCTTCATCGCCAGCTTGCGGTAGGAACTCTTCAGCTCAGACTCGCTCGATCCTTTGGCGATGCCCAGAATCTCGTAGTAATCCCGCTTGCTCACGGCTGGACCGCCACACGCACCATCGCCGCTCGCAGCAGGCGGCCTTTAAACAGATAGCCCCGCCGGTACACGCTCACCACCGTATCGGCTTCCACCTTGGCCGACTCCACCCGGTCGATCGCGTTATGCAGATTCGGATCGAACCTCTGGCCCTCGGCCTCCATCCCTTCCAGCCCCAGCTTGCCCAGTGCCTCGCTCATCCGCTGGTAGATCAGATTCACGCCGCGCGTATACTCAGACTCCGCCGTCTCCACCTGCACCGCCCGCTCGAAATCGTCCAGGACCGGCAACATCGCCTGCACCGCCGCCTCGGCCCCGTACTCCAGCAGTTCCGTCTTCTCCCGCTCCGTCCGCTTGCGGAAATTGTCGAACTCCGCCGCCATCCGCAGCATCCGCTGGCTCAGCTCGCCGTTTTCCTGCTCCAGCCGGTCGCGCTCCGCCGCAATCGCTTCCAGTTGCAGGATTGAGTCCGAGACGACCACCTGGTCTTCCTCCGCTGCGGGCACAGCTTCAGCGTTGGGTGTGAGTTCTTCCATATTTTCTTCCAAACTTAAGGTTATCAGGATTGCCGCGGCAGGCTCTTGAGCGCCTGGCCCAGATGCAGCACCGCCGCCATCACGCGCGGATAGTTCATCCGGATCGGTCCCAACACCGCCATGCGCGTTTCCAGCCCGCCGGGCGACACCACCGTCACGCCGATCAGTGAAAGTTCGCGCATCGCCGGGTGCGCGTCGCCCAGGCCCACCTGCACCTGCACTTCGCCGCTGCGCCCGCCCAGAAACTGGTCCAGCAATTCAATCAGCCGCTGCTTCTCTTCCAGCGCCCGGAACACGTCCCGCATCTTTTCCTTCGTCAAATGCAGATCCAGGCCCACCAGATACGAAGTCCCGTCCAGAAACACGTGCGGCGCCATGCCCGTGTTCAGCAACCCCTGATCGTAGAGCTGCGTCAGCTTCCGCATCAGGGCGTCGTAGGTGGAGCGCTCTTCCTTCAGCCGCAGCCCCAGCTCTTCCCGGATCGCCTTCATGCTCCAGCCCGCAAAGTTCTGGTTCACGTAGTTCCGGATCGAAGCCAAGTCGTCCTGCGTGGCCGGCTCAGCCAGTTGCGCCACCTGATTCCGGATCATGCCGTCCCGCGTCACCACCACCATCAGCACCCGCGCATCCGGCAGCCGCATCAGCTCTATCTGCTCCAGAGACTGCGCGCTGTTCGGGATCGCCGCCACAATGCCCACCTGCCGCGTCAGCTCCGTCAGCAGATGCGACGTGTGCTCGGCCCGCTCTTCCGGCCCCGGGTGCTGCTCCAACTCTCCCCGCAGCCGCTCTATCTCTCCGCCCGGCAGGTTCCGCGCCGCCCCCGTCCGCGCAAAGTGCTCAAACGCCTTCGCCGTCGGCACGCGCCCGGCCGAAGTATGCGGCTGATCCAGATAGCCCATATCCGCCAGATCGGCCATCACATTGCGGATCGTGGCCGGGCTCAGGTTGTCCTTCCGCTGGCGCGCAAGGCTGCGCGACGCCACCGGTTCCCCGGTCTCGATGTACGACTGCACCAGTGCGTGCAGGACTTCAATCGTTCTCGGTGTCAACATCACCCTTACTCACAGATTATAATCATGCCGTGCTATCCCGTCGCTCGTTTACTTGCGGACTCGCACCGGCCATTCTTACCAGAGCCCAGTCCCGCCGCCGCCCCAACCTCCTTTTTCTCATCGCCGACGACCACGCCGGCTACGTCATGGGCTGCGACGGAAACGCCCAGGCCCTCACGCCCAATCTCGATCGCCTGGCCGCCCAGAGCGTGCGTTTCCAGAGCCACTACTGCAACTCCCCCGTCTGCACCCCCTCCCGCCAGTCCCTGCTCACCGGCCAGTTGCCGCACGCCAGCGGAGTCTCCGTCCTCAAGACGGCCCTCTCTCCCGATAAGCCCACCTTCGCCAGGCAGCTCCAGCAAGCCGGCTATCAAACAGCCGTCTTCGGCAAGATGCACTTCAACCGCCCCGCCGCGCCCGGCCTCCACGGTTTCGATCATATGATGACCGAAGGCGAGATCGCCAAGGCCTGGCAGAAAGACGTCCAGCCCACCCCGCTGCCCGAAGGCATCCAGACCCAGACCCTGCCCTGGCGGCCCTTCCAGGTGCCGGCCCGCCAATGGCTCAACGCCGCCAAACGCCCCTATCCCCGCCGCGACGCCGAAATGCGCGGCACCTACATCGCCCGCCAGGGCATGCGCTACCTGGAGGACAACCGCGACAAGCCCTTCGCCCTCTGGGTCAGTCTCATGGAGCCCCACTCCCCCTTTGACTTCCCCATCGAAGACCGCTCTCTCCTGGACCCGCGCCAGTTTAAAGTGCCCGAAGCCGGCCCCCAGGATCCGCCGCAGATCCCCCTCATCTTCCGCGACCTCTCCGCCGAAGAAAAGCAAGGCATCATCGCCGCCTACTACACCTCGGCCCACTTCATGGACCGCAACTTCGGCCGCGTGCTGGACCATCTCGCCAAACTCGGTCTCGCCGATGACACCCTCGTCGTCTACACCGCCGATCACGGCTACGATCTCGGCCACCACGGCCGCTTCGAAAAGCACTGCGGCTACGATCAGGCCCTGCGTGTGCCGCTCCTGGTCCGCCACCCGCGCCGCATCCAGCCCTCAGTGGTCCGCCAGTTCACCGAGCACATCGATCTCGCCCCCACCCTGCTCGATCTGCTCGACGCCCCGCCCCTGCCCATCCAGCACGGCCAGACCCTGCGGCCCTATCTGGAGGCCAAGCCCGCCCCCGCCCCGCGCCCCCACATCGTCAGCGAGTATCTGGAAAACGAAGAGGTCTTCGTCCGCACCGAACGCTGGAAGCTCATCTACGGCTCAGGCCACCGCCGCCGCGAAGACGGCTACCTGACGGACCAGCCCACCCCCGGCCGCTATAGCAGGCTCTTTGATCTCAAGGCCGATCCCGGCGAATTTACCAACGTCGCCGCGCGCCAAACCAAGGTGGTGGCGCAACTCCAGCAGATCGCCGTGGATCGTTTCCGCGCCACCCATCCCGAAGCCGCCCGCGAGCCCTCGCAAACCGGCCGGGAAGATGTACTCGATTTCTACCTCAGGCCGCGCGACGCCGCCTCCGGCCCGAACAGCGCCTCCGTCTCCGGCTTCAGCAGCACCCAGAAACTGTAGAGCGCCACGGCCGTCCCAAAGGGCACGTTCAGCAGGTTCAGCGCCGCCAGCACAATGCCCAGAACCCGCGCCCATGGCCGGAAGTTGTGCAGCCCATAGCCCAACACCAGGCACGGCAGCGACATCACTAGAACGATACTCACCACCACCGTGGCGATGAGCATGATCACCGCTGCCGGGATGGCCGCCTCCTGGCCCCCAAACTGCTCCAGAATCGCAGGCAGAATCTGTGCCCCGGCAAACAGCACCAGCGCAAACAGGACGCCCAGGACGCCCAGAATGATATTCAGCCAAGCCAGCACGCGAACATGTGTCGCCATCAGTGATCCTTTTCTTACCTTCCCGGCCTAGATCATTCTACGCTGCAAACGCCCTGGAAGTTCCTCCCACCCGGCCAGGTTTATACTGGCGTCAACCTGGGCGCAACAAACTGGGACTCCAGGTCGATGGCGGAAGGAGGTGCTGGGATGACGAAACTGATCCTCATCGCTTTGTTTGTGGCCTCTACCGTACTGGCGGAGCCGCATAAGATTGAGTGCCGCGTCGCGGCCGGCGCCACGCCGGGAAAAACGCCCGGTGGACACACCATCTACACCGCAACCTACGTCGTCGATGGAGTCGTGAAGGGCTCCTGCGTGACCTGCAATCCGGGGCAGCATGGCGTACGTGAACTACCTGGAGATCCAGTCGCCCGGCGCTTCGCCACCCTGCCCGCCCGGTAAACCCCGCTGAGGCTGCTCGTTCAACGGCTCACGCGCTCCCTTTGTGCCCAGCCAGGCCGAGTACGACGCAGATCTGAAGGCCGCGGCGGCCGGCCGGTGGGACTCGCCGGCGAGCCGATACGGCCGGTTGGCGTCGGCTTGGGCAAGGTGCCCGGCCCGGCCATGAACATGACCATCACCCCTTCCACCGGCGGCCCGTTGGCCGGCCGCGTCGAAAAGCAGGTGCCTCCGGGCAGCCGCATTTCGCTGAAGGACGCGGAGGGCCGTGTCCTGCCGGAAGCGCCCGTCAATCCCGCCGCTGGAACCTTCGAACTCCCCGCGTTACGCGTGCCTGTCCGCGACACCTTTGTGGCCTGTCTGCAAACACCCCCGGCGCCGCCCATTTGCAGCGCGCCCGGCGCACTCAGGGTGTGCGACATAGAAGTGAAAGCCGCAAGGCTTAACCGCCGCGGCTCTGTTCCCAGTGATCCTCGAAGCGACTGTTGAAGCGGGAGCAACGCAGGGCAATGATTTCGTTGGCGCCGCGAACGGTCCAGAACATTCCCGATCGCTTGAGTCTTGAACCGATGACGGCTTTGCAGCCAGCCTCAACCACACCGGAGCCGGCGAAGAGTCCTTGAGCGCGGAACGCCGGATAGCGCATTCGGTCTGCATTGGTTTCGAAGTACTCCGCTTGTTTCAGAATTTGCTCCGCCAGAGCGGGCTGAACGACGATCTGTTCGGCTGCCATCTCCCGCAGGCGGGCAA
>JBBQLF010000238.1:0-6948 GCA_038327695.1 Bryobacterales bacterium | reverse complement strand
TGCGCGCGGTGAGGAAGGCGATGCGCTTGCCGTCGGGCGAGAACTTGGGACTGGACCCGCTGTCCTGGCCGCGGGTGAGCTGGATCTCTTCGGTGCCGCCGATTCGCTTGAGGTAGAGATGCGAAATGGATTCGCCCTTTTCCTTGTCCATGCGGGACTTGGTGTAGACGGCCAGTTTGCCATCGCGGCTGATTTCCAGGGAGCCGGCCGATTCCTGGAGCAGGAGATCATCGACGGTCCATTTTTCGGCGGCGCCGAGCAGGGAGAGAGTGAGGAGAGCAGCGAGAATGGGACGCATTGGTCCTAGTTTATCGCCAAACATCAGGAGGGGCGATAGAATGGTGGCGGCATGAACAGTGATTCCGTTCTGATGCTCCGTAAAGCGGCTTGCGTGCTGCTGAGCCTAAGCGGGGCCGCCTGGGGCCAGGACCCGGTGTTCCGGGCCACGACGAGACTGGTGGAGGTCTCCGTCGTGGTTACCGGCGACAAGGGCAACGCCATCCAGGACCTCAAGAAGGAGGACTTTACCGTCTTAGAGGACGGTAAGCCGCAACAGCTCTCGCACTTCTTCACCGAGGCCATGCTGCGCGACGGCGCGGCGCCTCCGAAGCTGCCCAAAGGGATCTTCACGAACCGGCCGGAGTTTCTGCCGCATGCGCCGCGGACGGTGAACGCCATCGTGATCGACTATCTCAATACACCCTGGGCGGCGCAGACGGCCACGCGGGAGCAACTGCTGCAGGCGCTGCGCGCCCTGGGCGAAAACGATGTGGCCGCTATCTACACGCTGGGGCACACGCTGACGATTCTGCACGATTACACGTCGGATCGGAAGTCGCTGGAGGCGAAGCTATCGAAATCCGCCGGCCTTCTGGCTTTGCGGAGTAAGTCCGAGAGCGAGTTGGTGAATCTGGGCGGGACGCGGTGGAACAGCGCGTTCGGCGAGAACCGGTCTGACTTGGAGAACGTCTATCTGACGACGATGCAGCGCACGCGCTCCATGCTGACGATTCGCACCCTTTCTCTGGTAGCCCGGCACATGGCGGGCATCCCGGGGCGCAAGAACCTGATCTGGATGTCCAGCGGCTTTCCGATTTCGATTGCGACCAACGAGACGATGGTGCCCTCGGTGCAACTGAGCGGCGGTGGCGCCATCGTGAATAACATGCCTTCCCGGAGCCGGGCGCTCGACAATGGCGAAGGGGTCCTCCTGCTCGACATCTTGAACAAGTCCGTGCGCCAGATCAATACGTCCGGTGTGCCGGTCTATGGCGTGGACGTGAACGGGTTGGTTGTGCCGATAGCCGCCGCGGAATCGGGCTTCAACTCCGAAGTCGCCAATCGGGCGCTGGCACGGATCGACGATGAGCGTGAGGCGCAGGCGGGCCTCACCGAGTTTTCCTCGCGCACTGGTGGTCTTGCTACGCTGAACTCCAACAATATTGCCGGTGCGCTGAAACGGGCGCTGGACGACGCGCGCTATTCGTATTCGCTGGCCTATCACACGACCAATGGCAAGGCGGACGGGAAGTTCCGGAAGATTGAGGTGAGAGTGAATCGGCCCGGCGTGAAGTTGCGCTACCGCAACGGCTACGACGCGGATGAGCAGGGCAAGGAGCCGGCAGGAATCGTGAAAGCGGATCTGGATGAAGCGTCGCAGAGCCCGGTGATGCAGACGGGCGTGCTGCTGACCACGCAGATTCAGATCACACCGCAAAACGAGATCGGCATGGTGTTGCAGATCGAACCGACGCAACTTTCCCTGCGGCAGACCAAGGATGGTTGGATGGGCGAACTGGAGATGATGTTCCTTCAGCGCGGCAGTGACGGCAAAGCGAATGGGTTGCGCGCGACGATGCCGCTGCGGTTGAGCGAAGAGAACTACCAGACGGTGATGAAGAAGGGGCTGTTGTACCGGCGTACGTTGCCGAGAGAGGCCGGGGCGACGGCGCTGCGAGTGGTGGTGCGCGACGCCAACAACGGGGCTACCGGGACACTGGATATTCCGCTGGCGCCTTGAGGGCGGCTTGGCCTCGGTGCCGTTCAGATATACTCCGATCAGGCCGGCTAATCCTCTATGAATAGAAGACAGTTTATTGCCAGTGCTCTTGCTTCGCCCATACTGCTGAGGGCGGAGTCTCCGCGAGTTGCCATTGGGCGTTGCACGGAGTACAGCGCGTCTGTCTATGACACCTTGAACACTATGTTTGACCAGCTCGGCGGGTTGTCCGGGCTGGTGGCGAACAAGACGGTGACCATCAAGGTGAATCTGACCGGGCCGCCGGAGTTGAAGTTGGAGGGCGCGCCGGTGGGCTCGGCACAGTGGGTGCATTGGGGGGTAATCGGCTGCACGATCGCGCTACTGGGCGAGGCGGGCGCGCGGCGCATCCGGCTGTGCGAATCCGCGGGCGATACGGCGGGGACTCTGGCTGAGTTTGTGGCGCGCGCCGGGTGGGATCCATCTTACTTCCTCAACGCGGCGCCGGCAGTGGAACTGGTGAACACGAACTTCACTGCCCGGTACGCGCGGCTATGGGTGCCCAATGGCGGGTACCTGTTCCCCGGTTTCGATCTGGCTTCGGCGTATGAGGAGTGCGACGTTTTCGTCTCCCTCACTAAGCTCAAGCAGCACGTGAAGGCCGGCCTGACCCTTTCGATGAAGAACGTCTTCGGGATGCTGCCGCTCACTATCTACGGCACCAACGCGGGTGTGGATGAGCCGGGCAAAGTGACCACGGGGTTTCGGGGCGAGGTGATGCACATCGGCCAGCGGGCGCCGTCCAGATCGGCTCCGCAAGAGGTGCAGCCGGGCTCGCCGCGGGACGCCGGTTACCGCTTGCCCCGGGTGATCACGGACCTGTGCGGTGCGCGGCCCATCCACCTGGCGATCCTGGACGGCATCGAGACGATGGCGGGCGGGGAAGGGCCCTGGACCACGGGGCTGAGCCTGGTGAAGCCGGGCGTATTGATCGCAGGGCTGAACCCGGTTTCCACCGATGCGGTGGCCACTGCCGTCATGGGCTTTGATCCGATGTCGCCGGGCGGCGTGCATCCGTTCCGCAACGTGGACAATACGATGGAATTCGGCGAAGCGGCCGGGTTGGGCACGCGGGACTTGCGCTCCATCGATGTGGCTGGTGCGCGCATCGAGGACGTCGTGTTTCCCTTCGGTCCACTGGGTGCGCCGACGGCGATGTAGCCATGCCGACGCGCAGGGAGTTTCTGGCCGCCTCGGCGGCGCTGGCGATGGCGCCGGATATGGATCCGGATATGGATCCGGATATGGCGCCGGATATGGCGCCGGATATGGCGCCGGATATGGATCCGTCGCTGCGGCTGTGGGCTGAGCAACCCGCGCCGGATTGGAACGCCGCTTATCCGATTGGCAACGGCCGGTTCGGCGCTATGATCTTCGGCGGCGTGGGCGAGGAACTGCTCCAGCTCAATGAGGACACGCTGACGTCGAGCGCTCCGGGCGTGGACGACCTGCCGCTGGACATTACACCGGAGTTTGATCGCGTCGTGGCGATGCTGCGGGCGCGGCAGTTTGTGGAAGCGGCGGATCTGATGTCGCGGAAATGGTGCGGGCGGTCGTGGCCGTGTTACCAGCCGTTGGGCGATCTCAAGCTGGCATTTGGTCACGCCGCGGAGGCCGGTACTTACCGGCGTGATCTGCATCTGGACGAGGCCGTGGCGCGAGTCGTTTACCGGAGCGGCGGCGTGGAGTACCGGCGCGAGTGCTTCGCCAGTTTTCCGAGCCGCTTGATCGTAATGCGGCTGACTGCGAGCCAGCCCGGCATGCTGAGTTTCGGCGCCACGCTGAGTTCGCCGCATCCAACGGCGCAGAGCTTCCGGTCCAGCCCGAATGAGATCCGCATGACGGGCCAGGCGCCGGGACTGGTCATCCGTCGGACGCTGGAGTGGATCGAACAGCGCAAGGAGCAGTGGAAGTACCCGGAGGTATTTCGGGCTGACGGGTCGCGCAGGCCTGGTGCGAAAACGGTGCTTTACGGCGATGAAGTCGGCGGACGCGGCCTGTTTTTTGAGTCGCGCCTATTGGTCCATTCGCTCGATGGCAAGACGTCCACAGCGGGCGGCGTGCTCTCTGTGACCAACGGCACGGAAGCCGTGCTGTTGCTGGCCGCCGCCACCAGCTACCAGGATGCCGGCCCGGCGGCCCGCGTGGAGCGGGAGTTGGCGGCGGGTTCGAAGACGCCCTTCCGGACTCTGCTGGCCGAGCACACGGCCGACCACAGCAAGCTGATGGGGCGGATGACGATTTCGCTGGGCGCGCCGGGCAGTCCATCGCAGAAGCCCACGCCCGCGCGGATTCGCGAGTTTCAGAATGGCAACGATCCGCAGTTGGCGGCGCTCTATTTCCAGTACGCCCGGTATCTGATGATTGCCGGGTCGCGGCCCGGCACGCAGCCGCTGAATTTGCAGGGGATCTGGAATCGGCTGGTCATTCCGCCGTGGGCCAGCGGCTACACGGTGAACATCAACACGGAGATGAACTACTGGCCGGCGGAGGTGGGCAATCTAAGCGAGTGCGCCGAGCCGCTGCTGAGAATGGTGATGGAGTGCGCGGAAAAGGGGCGCGTCACTGCCACGAACATGTATCACCGGCGCGGCTGGGTGCTGCACCACAACACCACGCTTTGGCGCGGCACGCAACCGGTGGATAACAACGCGATGCCTTCTTTCTGGCCGATGGGTGGGGCGTGGCTGTGCCAGCACTTGTGGGAACACTACCAGTTCACGGGCGACCGGCCGTTCCTGGCGAAGGCGTGGCCTGCGCTGAAGGGCGCGGCGGAGTTTCTCTCGGACTGGTTGATCGACGACGGCCAAGGGCGCCTGGTGACGGCCGCCGGGCACTCTCCCGAGAATGCGTTTCTCTACACGGATGCCAGCGGCAAGCAGCAGGCCGGCGGTGTCTGCATGGGGCCCACCATGGATCTGGCCATATGCCGGGATCTGTTCCGCAACACGCTTGCGGCGGCGAAGATCCTGGGCGCCGATCCCGGCCTGCAGAAGGAACTCCGGGGCAAGCTGGCCCTGCTGGCGCCGTACCGGATCGGGAAGCGCGGGCAGTTGCAGGAGTGGCCCGAGGACTTCGCCGAACGGGAACCGGAGCATCGCCACGTTTCCCACCTGTTTGGGCTGCATCCGGGCAACGACCTGCATCCGCGAACCACGCCCGAGCTGTGCCAGGCGGCGCGCCGGACGCTGGAGCTACGCGGCGACGGCGGCACCGGCTGGTCTCGCGCCTGGAAGGTGAACTTCTGGGCCCGGCTGCTGGACGGCGAGCATGCGTACACGCTGCTCCAGAACCTGTTTGTGCCCGCCACCGAGAGCCGCGGCGGCGTGCTGCCGAACCTCTTCTGTTCGCATCCGCCGTTCCAGATCGACGGCAACTTCGGCGGCGCGGCCGGCATCGCCGAGATGCTGCTGCAATCGCACATGGGCGAACTGCATCTGTTGCCGGCGTTGCCGGCGGCCTGGCCGTCGGGCCTCGTCCACGGGCTGCGGGCCCGGGGCGGGTTTGAAGTGTCGCTCGAGTGGGCGGGCGGCCGGCTGACCACTTGCCGGATCAAGGCGCAACTGGCGGGCGAATGCCGCCTGCGTTACCGGGACAAAACACTCACGCTGAAGACGAAACCGGGCTCGGTGCTTGAGCCCAAGGAGCTACTGGCATGAACCGTTTATTCATCCTGCTTGCGTTTGCCGCGATGACCATGTCCGCGCAGTCGCGGTTCCGGTTCACCGAAGTGGACAGCCAGCACTGGCTTGTCTCCGAGGACGGCAAGCCGGTGTTTGTCTACAACTACGGGCCCATCCTGGCGCCGGGTTTCCCGGAAAAGATGGCGCGCTCCACATATCTGCACCCTGTATACCTGCCGGACGGACGAGTGATCACAGACGACTTCAATCCGGATCATCCGCACCACCGTGGGATTTCGTGGATGTGGCCGGTGGTCATCTGGCATGGACGGAACGAGGACCTGTGGACGGTCGGCAAAGTGAAGCAGAAGCACTCCGGAACACTGATCTGGAAGGGGGGGCAGTCTCAGGCCAGCCTTTCGGTGCAGAACCATTGGTACCTCACCGACACGGGTGAGGCCATCGTGAACGAGTGGGTGGACATCACCATCCACCCGGCGGAGCGGGGCACCCGGCAGCTTGATTTCGCCATGCGGTTTGAGGCCGTGAAGGATCCCGTGGAGCTGCGCGGCGATCCGACCCAAAACAAGGGGTTCGGTGGTTTCAACATGCGCTTCGCCAAGCGGGATGAGCCCAAGCCCGGCGCCGCCACGGTGATCCGGACGGAGAAAGGCATCAACGAGAAAGACGGCGTCAATGAGGTGCACACCTGGGCACAGGTGGAAGGGCTGTTCGCCGGTAAGGCCGGCGGCGCGCGCGTCATCGACGATCCGTCCAATCCGAACTATCCCAACAACGGCTGGCTGATGCGGCATGGTTTTGGTGCGCTGAATCCCAGTTGGCCCGCCTTGAAGCCTTACGTCCTGGTGGCTGGCAAACCGGTCACGCTGAAGTACAGCGTCATGTTGTATTCCGGTGCACCACCGCAGCAATGAGAGCCGGGCGCTCCGCCTTGGCCCCTGCCGGGGACGAACTGATCGGGGTCTTCCAGCCTGTGATGGGCGACAATTAGAAAGCGCCTCCAACGACAACTATCCAAGCAGCACTCGTAGCGGGTGTATCGCCATCTAGCAGAACAAGGCCGCGGAGCGTCCTTGAAATGGGGCTTCGCCCCAAACCCCAGGATTTGCCGCATGATGCCAGCCCAAGCTATTTCAGTCCCGGCGCTGACTTCAGCGCGCCTCAGTAGGCACCTCTCACTGGTGACAGCCGGCTGCAAGTAATTGCCGTTTTGGCCGAGTCTAATTGTCGCCGAACAAGCCTGTCTGTCAGTAATGTACCAGCGCC
>JBBQLF010000237.1:0-6951 GCA_038327695.1 Bryobacterales bacterium | reverse complement strand
CGTCCCGCGCCAGACGCGCATCCCGCAGCACTGCCAGGCTGCCGGCGTCTCCACTGAGCGCCACCAGGCGCCCATCGGCCAGCTTAAGCGTCAATTCGCCTGCCAGCCGTCCGCGGATCTCAGTGGGCTCGGCGGCGCGTGCCAGCGCGGCGGCGGCCAGAGCCGGGAACAGCAGAAGTTCGCGGCGGCGGAGCATCATCTCTCTCTTCGATGCGGGCGGGCCCGCAGCAGTCGCAATCCGTTCAGTGTGACCACCAGCGTGGCGCCCATATCGGCGGCCACGGCCATCCACAGAGTCGCTACACCGCCCATCGCCGCGGCCAGGAACAGGGCCTTCATGCCGATGGCGAAGGCGACGTTCTGGTGGATGACGCCGAGCGTCCGGCGGGCGTGGTCGAACAGGAACACAACCCGCTCCAGATCGTTGGTCATGAGCACGACGCCGGCCGATTCCGGCACCAGATCGGTGCCCCGCCGGCCCATGCTGATGCCGAGCGCAGCGGTACCGGTCTGCAGCGGCCGGCCGGCGTCGCCCAGCAGCGCGACGTGCGCGTGCAGCCGCATCATCTCGCTGACGTAGCTATCCCTGTCTGACAGTGTGAGTCCGGCCAGAGCTTCGTCGAAACCCGCCTCGGCGGCAAACTCGCGGGCCACGCGCGCGGGCCCTGGCGTGAAGAGAACCACGCGCTCCAGGCCCCGCCGCCGCAACGCCGCCACCACGGCCCGGGCGCCGGGATAGGCCGGCAGCGTGGCAGCGTCGAACGCCAGCGCGCGAGTGCGTCCGGCTTCCTCCAAAAACGCTCCGCCCTTGATGAGCACGCCGCTGCGCGCGGCGCTGGCCAGCGCCGAGACGATGCTCACCGGCGTTGAGATGACCAGAGCGCACGGGCACGAGATCAGCAGAATGACCATGCCTTGATAGAACCAATGGCCCCAATCACCACCGCGCGCGAGTGGCGGGACCACGGCCACGCTGAGCGCCAGCAGGAACACGCCGGGTGTGTAGTAGCGCGCGAATCGCGCCACGAACTGCTCGCTGGGCGCGCGCCGCGATTCCGAGTCCCCCACCATGCGCATGATCCGGGCCAGCGTGGTATCGGACGCCGGGCCCGAGGTGCGGATGTCGAGTTCGCCGGATTCGTTCATGGTGCCGGCATACACCTGCGCGCCCGCGGTCTTCTCCACTGCTACGGATTCACCCGTGATGAGCGCCTGATTGACATAGGAGATGCCGCGCACCACCACGCCGTCAAACGGGATCCGTTCGCCCGGACGCACGCGCACCACTGAACCAGTCTCCACGCGCTCGACAAGCGTCCGGTGCTCGTGATCGCCATGCAGCACGGACGCCTCGGCCGGGGCCACCGCAAACAGGCGCGTGATGGCATCGCGCGCCCGGCCCATGCTCCACGCCTCCAACTGCCCGGCCAGCGCAAACAGAAAGGCCAGGGTGGCCGCCTCCGTCCACTCGCCCAAAGCGCCGGCCCCGATGAGGGAGAGGACGACCAGGAGATGCAGGTCCGGCCGCAACTCGCGCAGGGACGCCCACGCCTTCGGCAGTAGCGATGCCGAGCCGGCGGCGATGGCGATCCAGAATAGCGCCAGGCCGAGCGGCGTAATGGCGTGGCCGCCATGCTCGTGCACCAGCAGACTGGCTACCAGGTCCCGCGACTCCAACGCCTGGAGGGCCATCCCGCCGGCCAGCGCCAATCCGCTCACCCAGGCCAGCGCGGTTCGTCCGCGGCGGCGCCAGAACCCCTCAGGCGCGCCCGCCGCCTGCCACGGCTCGCATCTCATGCCAACCGAGGCCACCGCCTGGATGATCGCCTCCGGGCGGACCGCCGCGGGCGAGTACTCGACTTCCATGCGGGCGGCGAGGACGTCGAACCGCAGCTCGCGCACGCCGTTGAGCCGGCTCAACCGCGCGCGCAGCAGCGACACCTCTTCGGCGCAGTCCATTCCATGCACGCGGTACTGGGCTTTGCGGTTGATGAGAAGCGGTCCTCCAGTCAGGCAGTCGAGCCTATTCTACGCCGCGCAGGCTGCGCGCAAATTCGCCGCCGGCTCGAAACGTGCTCTCGATGGAGTCCGCTTCCAGTTCCAGCCGCACGGCGCGCAGGCGCTCTTCAAAGGCCGCCAAGGCGGCTGCAATCCCGGCGCGGTTGGTATCGAGGATGTCGTGCCAGATCTCCCACGCGCTCATGGCCAGCCGGGTGGAATCCAGCAGGCCGGGCCCGGCGGCGGCGGCGATAGCGCAGGCGTCCGGATGCGCACCGAGCATGGACGCCAGCGTGGTGGAAAGCAATTGCGGCAGATGGGAGGAGTGCGCCACGACGCGGTCATGCAGTGGCGGAGAAACGATGCGCGGCTCAGCGCCGATGGCGGTGAGCCACTCGACGAACTCGCACGCGGCAGGCGTCTCCAGATCCTCGAGTGAGTTGGGCGTCAGCAAGTACGGCCGGCCTGCAAACAACGCGGCCTCGGCCGCGGCGGCACCGCGCGACTCCTTGCCGGCCATGGGGTGGCCGCCGAGAAACTGGGCGTTCCTGAGCAGTGCGCCGGCCTGGCAGATGCGGCACTTGGTGCTGCCGGCGTCGGTCACCAGCGCGCCCGGCTTCACCAGCGCATCCAGTTGCGGGATCAACGACAGGATCTGATGGATGGGGCCGGAAAGATAGATGAGATCGGCGGCGGCGCAGGCCTCGGCGAGGGGCGCGCCGCGGTCAATCACGCCGTGAGCCAGGGCGGCCTCGATGGCGGGGGGCGAACTGACGCCCAGGATATCGCCCGTGAATCCGGCGGCGCGCAGGGCGAGTGCGAATGAGCCGCCGATCAGGCCGACTCCAACAACGGCAACTGTCTGCATGATGAGATTCCTAAACGCCGCGGCCCACGGCCGGCGCGATCACTTTCAGTTGGGCCATCAATTCGGCGAACTGCCCGGGCCGCAGCGCCTGCGCGCCGTCGCTGAGCGCGCGATCCGGATCCGGATGGATCTCCACCAGCAGTCCGTCGGCGCCGGCGGCCACGGCGGCGCGCGCCATCGGCGTGACCTTGTCGCGGCGGCCCGTGCCGTGCGAAGGATCGGCGATGATCGGCAGGTGCGAGAGCTTGTGAACGACGGGGATGGCCGCGATGTCCATGGTAGCGGCCGTGTAGGTTTCAAAGGTGCGGATGCCGCGCTCGCAGAGGATGACGTTGTAGTTGCCGCCGGTGAGGATGTACTCGGCCGAAAGCAGCAGTTCCTCGATGGTGGCGCTGATGCCGCGCTTTAACAGTACGGGCTTCTTGGATGCGCCGAGTTCGCGCAGGAGATTGAAGTTCTGCATGTTCCGTGCGCCCACCTGCAGCAGATCCACGTACTGTTCCATCATCGGGATCTGGGTGTGGTCCAGCACTTCGCTGACGACAAACAGGCCGTGCTCGCCGGCGGCCTTGCGCAGCAGTTCCAGCCCCCGCTCGCCGAGGCCCTGGAAACTGTACGGGCTGCTCTGCGGCCGGAAGGCGCCCCCGCACAGGAAGCGCGCGCCCTGGGCGGCGGCGGCGGCGGCGCACTGCCGGATCTGATCCTCGTTCTCCACGCAGGAAGGTCCGGCCATCACCACCACCGCTGTGCCGCCGATCTCCACCGCGCCGGCCGCCGCGCTTTGGAACCGCACCACGGTGCCCTCCGGCTTGAAGGCCCGGCTGGCCAGCTTATAGGGCGACATGATGCGGTAGCACTCCTTGACGCCCGGCATCACTTTGAACTCGGCCGGATCGACAATCTCCGCCGGTCCCACGCCGCCCAGAACCGTGTGCACCACACCGGTGGAGCGATGCACCGAGAACTCCAGGGCGATGAACTTGTCGATGACGTTCTGGATGTTTTCTTCCATCGCGCCGCGTTCCATGACCACAATCATTTTGAGTTCTCCTTGCCCGTATCCCGTGCCATGCGCTCGCGCTGGAGCGTGCGCATCTCGTCGATGATGCGTTCAAACAACCGTCGCACGGCGCCCTCCGTCAGCGGACCCTGATTGCCGCCGACGACGTTGCGGAACACCTCTTCCTCGCGCTTGGGCTCATAGATCGGCATCGTCATCTGCTTTTTGATGTCGCCAATCTGCGAGACCACCACGGCGCGCTCATTGAACAGCGCCAGGATCCGCAGGTCCACATGGTCAATGGCCGCGCGAAGTTCATCCAGTGCAAGCTGCGCTTCTTCGTTCGTCATGGCCGCCCGGTTAGCTCCTTCGTGAATGCTTCCAGCCGCGCAGCCAGATCCGGCGACGAGCCGTGTTCCTCGATGACGCGCATCAGCGCGCTGCCCACCACCACGCCATCGGCATAGCCGCCGACGGCTTCCACGTGCGCCCGCTGCGAGATGCCAAAGCCCACGGCCAGCGGCAGGCCGGTGAGCCGGCGGAGTTGCGAGACAAGCGTGTCGACGCCGCCCGCCACGCTGGATTGCTCGCCCGTTACGCCCGTGCGCGAGACCACATAGACGAAGCCGGTGGAGTACTGCGCCACCAGCTTCAGACGCCGCTCCGTGCTGGTAGGCGCAGCCAGGAAAACGGTGTCCAGGCCGTGCTTGCGCATGGTCTCCACGGTGTCGTCCGCCTCTTCCACGCTGAGGTCCGTGAACAGGCAGCCATCGATGCCGGCGGCACGGGCATCGGCGCAGAGCCGGTCGAAGCCGTATCGCAGCAGCGGGTTCAGGTAGCTGAACAGGATCATCGGAATGTCGCTCTGCTTGCGGATCTCGCCGGCGATGTCGAGCACACGGGCCACGGTGGTGCCGGCGCGCAGGGCGCGGTCTGAGGCGCGCTGGATGATGGGCCCGTCGGCGATGGGATCTGAGAAAGGCACGCCGAGTTCCAGGATGCCGGCGCCACCGCGTTCCAGCGCCAGCGCCAGTTCCACGGTGCGGTCCGGTGCGGGATCTCCGGCTGTAATGTAGGCGATCAGCGTGGGCGCGCCGGCGGCGCGGGCCTGGGCGAAGCGGCCGGCAATGCGTTGGCTGCTATCCATTATCGGCATCCAGTATCGGCATCCAGTTCGGGGAAATTCTCACGGTAGATGTCCGTGTCTTTGTCGCCGCGGCCGGAGAGGTTGACGATGTAGATCTCGCCCTTCGCTTCTGGCGCGCGGCGGATGGCCTCGGCCACGGCATGCGCCGATTCCAGCGCCGGGATAATACCCTCAGTCCGGGCCAGCGTCTTAGCGGCGTGTAGCGCGTCCTGATCGGAGGCCGAGACATACTCGGCGCGGCCCTGATCGTGAAGCCAAGCATGTTCCGGACCGACCAACGCATAGTCCAGGCCGGCCGAAACCGAATGCGTCAGCGAGACCTGCCCGTCGCCGTCCTGCAGCAGATAGCTGTAGGCGCCCTGCAGGACGCCCGGGGCCCCGCCGGCGAAGCGTGCGGCGTGCTCGCCCGGCGCGAGGCTGCGGCCACCCGCCTCGACGCCGGTGAGCCTGACGTTTTCATCCCCCAGGAAAGCCGTGAAGATCCCGATGGCGTTGGAGCCGCCGCCGACGCAGGCGAAAATGCAGTCCGGCAGACGGCCCACGCGCGCCAGAATCTGGGCGCGGGCTTCATCGCCGGTGCAGCGGTGGAAGTCGCGCACCATCATCGGGTAAGGATGCGCGCCGAGAGCGGAACCGAGCAGATAGTGGGTGGTATCGACGTTGGTCACCCAATCGCGCATGGCCTCACTGACCGCGTCCTTCAGCGTCTTGCTGCCGGAGGAGACGCCCACCACTTTGGCGCCCAGCAGGCGCATGCGGAAGACATTCAGCTTCTGGCGGCGCATGTCCTCTTCGCCCATGTAGACGATGCACTCCAGGCCGAACAACGCGCAGACGGTCGCGGTGGCTACACCGTGCTGGCCCGCGCCGGTCTCGGCGATGATGCGCGTCTTGCCCATGCGGCGGGCCAGCAGGATCTGGCCGAGGCAGTTGTTGATCTTGTGCGCGCCGGTGTGGAGCAGGTCTTCGCGCTTGATGAAGAGGCGCGCGCCGCCGAGCGTTTCGCTCAGCCGCTTGGCCTCATAGAGCGGCGTGGGCCGGCCGGCAAAGTTGGCCAGCAGGCCGGCCAGTTCGGCTTGAAAAGCCGGATCCTGGCGCGCGGCGTAGTAGGCCCGCTCCAGTTCTTCCAGCGGGGCCATCAGGGTCTCGGGCACATAGCGGCCGCCATAGGGGCCGAAGTGGCCGCCGGCGTCTGGCATCTGCGTTGGTTGGCTCATAACTGTGTATCGCGAACGTGGCGAATAAACGCTTCCACCTTCGCGTAGTCCTTCTTCCCGGGCTCGCGTTCCAGCCGCGAGCACGCATCCACGCCCCACGGGCGGACGGCCTCAATGGCGGCGGCCACGTTATCCGGACCCAGGCCGCCGGCCAGTACGATGGGGCCCGCCAGAGTCGCGGCCAGTGCCCAATCAAACGTGTTGCCGGTGCCCCCGCGCTGTGCGCCGGCGGGCGCATCGATGACGATGGCCTCCGCCCGGCTGGTTGCAATCGCCTCTCGCAGGCCGGGCAGCGTGGCGGCCAACGCGCGCCAGAACCGGCGGGCGGACGGGTCTGGACCGCCGTGCATCTGGGCGATGTCTATGCCGGGGACAGCCGGGCGGAACTCGTCTACATACACGCCGACCTTGAGCACGGTGTCCGGCAGACGCTCGATGATGGCCAGCGCCGCGGCCTCGCTGAGATAGCGCGGACTGCCGGTCCAGAAGTTGAAGCCGAGGGCATCGGCGCCGGCGTCGATGGCCTGGCGGGCGTCGTCCAGCGTCGTGATGCCGCAGATCTTGACGAGCGTCATTGGCCGGTGAGCGCCTTCAACGCCGCGGCCGGATCGCCGGACTTCATCAGATGTTCGCCCACCAGGAAGGCCTGGAAGCCGGCGGCCTGGAGCCGCTCCACGTCGGCGCGCGAATGGATGCCGCTTTCGGCCACGCGCAGCAGGCC
>JBBQLF010000236.1:0-6994 GCA_038327695.1 Bryobacterales bacterium | reverse complement strand
GCAGTGTTGTCCGGCCCCCCCGGCACTCCCCTCGCGGGCCACGCGCCGCGGCCGTCTATCCGCTCGCCCCCCGGCGCTCCCCCGTCCCGGGCAAGGCGCCGCGGCCGTCTATCCGCTCGCCCCCGGCGCTCCCCGTGCGGGCCAGCCGCCGCGGCCGTCTATCCGCTCGCCACCCGGCACGCCCCTCCCGGGCCAACCGCCGCGCAGTGTTGTCCGGCCCCCCCGGCGCTCCCCCGTCCCGGGCCAGGCGCCGCGGCTGTCTATCCGCTCGCCCCCCGACGCGCCCCCTCCCGGGCCAGCCGCCGCGGCCGTCTATCCGCTCGCCCCCCGGCGCTCCCCTCCTGGGCCAGCCGCCGCGCAGTGTTGTCCGGCCCCCCCGGCACTCCCCTCGCGGGCCACGCGCCGCGGCCGTCTATCCGCTCGCCACCCGGTGGCTAAGCCACCTATAATGGAACGGCATGCCCGCCCCGCAGCCCGCCTACCGCCAGCTCGGCCAGGAGATTCGCAAACTCCTGCGCGAAGGCTCCTGGCGGCCCGGCGACCGGTTCCTCACAGAGCGCGACGTGGCGCAGCGCTTCTCCGTCAGCCGCCCTACCGCCAACAAGGCGCTGGCCAGCCTGGTGGGCGAACGCGTCCTGGAGTTCCGCAAAGGCCTCGGCACTTTCGTCAGCCAGGCGTCGCTGGATTATGACCTGCGCGGCCTGGTCAGCTTCACGGACAAGGCGCTGGCCGCCGGCCGCACGCCGCGCACGGAGGTGCTGCACTATGAGCGCCTCGCTCCGCGGGCCACCCCCGCTCACGTGGCCGCCAGCCTCCAGATGCTGCCCGGCGAAAGCGTCTACTATCTGGAACGGCTGCGCCTCGCCGGTGAGGCCCCCGTCATTCTGGAGCGCCGCTACATCCGCTGCCGCTTCTGTCCGGGTCTGCGGCGCGCCGATGCACGCGGATCCATCTACCGCCTCTGGACCCAGCGCTATGGCCTGGAGATCGCCGGCGCCGGGCAGACCATTCGCGCCGTCGCCCTGCGCGGCCCCGACGCCGCCCGCCTCGGCGTCCCAGACGGCGCGCCCGGCCTGCTGAACCTCAGCACCGGCTACTTAAACACGCAGGAACCGTTGTGGCTGGAATCGACGCTCTATCGCGGCGACTCCTACGAATTCGTCAACCGGCTCGGCGCGCTCGTCGCCAAGCCCCAGTTCTCATCAAGTCAGAAAGGAACATCATGAACTACACCTACTCAGACGTCGCGAAGATGATCGATCATTCGCTGCTGAATCCCACCCTCACCGCGGCCGATCTCGAAGCCGGCATCGCCGTGGCGCTGCGCTACGACACGGCCAGCGTCTGCATCCTGCCCTACGCCCTGAAGCTTTGCGCGGAGCGCCTCAAAGGCAGTGACGTCCGCGCCAGCACCACCATCGGCTTTCCCCACGGCGGCAACACCACCGCCATCAAGCTGGCCGAGACCCACCAGGCGCTGGCCGACGGCGGCGAAGAGCTCGACATGGTGGTCAACATCAGCCAGGTGCTGAGCGGCAACTGGGCGTATGTGAAGGCCGACATCGCCGCCGTCGTCAACGCCACGCACGGCGCCGGCCAGAAGGTCAAGGTGATCTTCGAAAACGCCTACCTCAACGACGCCCAGAAGATCGCCCTCTGCGAAATCTGCGCCGAGCTCGGCGCCGATTGGGTCAAGACCTCCACCGGCTACGCCCCCTCCGGCGCCACCGATGCCGATCTCATCCTCATGCGCTTCCACTCCCCGGCCCACATCCAGGTGAAGGCCGCCGGCGGCATTCGCGATCTCGACGCGCTGCTCCGCGTCCGCGCCCTCGGCGTCTCACGCTCCGGCGCCACGCGCACCGCGGAAATGCTGGACGACGCCTGCCGCCGTCTCGGCCTGCCCGCCCGGGTGTGATAAAAATGGTGTCTCACGGGAGGCACACGATGAGCACGAAAGTCGCCATGATCGGCGCGGGCAGTATTGTCTTCTGCAAGACTCTGATGAGCGATATCATGGCCACGCCGGCGCTGGCCGGTTGCGAGTTTGCGCTCATGAGCCGCACGGAGCCCAAGCTCCGCGCGATGGAGGACTTCGGCCGCCGCATGTTGCGCGACAACGGCCTGACCGGCAGCGTGTGGGCCACGCTCGACCGCCGCGAGGCCATCCGCGACGCGGATTTCGTCGTCGTCATGGTCCAGGCCGGCGGCGTCGACGCCTTTGAGCTGGACTACAAAATCCCGCTCAAGTACGGCGTGGATCAGTGCATCGCGGACTCGCTCGGCCCCGGCGGCATCTTCCGCGGACTGCGCACCATCCCGTTGCTGGTGGAGATCGCCAGGGACATGGAGGCGCTGGCCCGGCCCGGCGCCATCCTCTTGCAGTACGCCAATCCGATGGCTGCCAATTGCCTGGCACTCGGCCGCGCCTCCAACGTCAGTTTCGTCGGCCTGTGCCACGGCGTGCAGACCACGCTGGACCTGATCGCCCGCTACTGCGAAGTGCCCAAGGACGAGATCACCTACACCTGCGGCGGCATCAACCACATGGACTGGTTCCTGCGCCTGGAGCATCGCGGCCGCGACCTCTACCCGCAACTCCGCGCGCTCTTTGAACGCCCCGAATTCTACAAAAACGAGAAGGTCCGCGGCGAGGTCTTTCGCCACTTCGGCTACTTCATGACGGAGAGCACCGGCCATCTCAGCGAGTACGTGCCGTGGTTCCGCAAGAACCGCCGGGCGCTGAATACCTACTGCGATGAGCCCAGCTTCGGCGGTGAGAGCGGCGCCTACTACTCGTGGTGCCGCACGGTGGCCGATTGGTACGCCGGTCACGATCCGCTCCAGTACGAGTCCACCGCCATTGAGAAACGCAGCGTCGAGTACTGCTCCTACATCATGGAGGCGGTGGTCACCGGCAAGCCGTTCCGCCTGATGGGCAACGTCCGCAACGATGGCTACATCACCAATCTGCCGGACGGCTGCTGCGTGGAGGTGCCAACCTTCGCTGACGATACAGGCCTCCATCCCAGCGTTGTGGGCGCTCTGCCGCTCCAGTGCGCGGCGCTCTGCATGACCAACGTCAACGTGCAACTGCTGGCCGCCGAGGCGGCTTTGGCCAGCGATCCGGAACACGCCGTCCACGCCGTGGCTCTGGATCCGCTCACCAGCGCTGTGTTGACCCTCGACGAGATCCGCCTGATGTGCACGGAGATGATGGAGGCGCAGCGGGAATGGCTGCCGGGCTTCGCCGGCAAGGCGATTGCGCCGCGGCCGTTCATCTCCATTCCGCCGGACTGCCAGGCCGTCGATGTGCCGCTCGATCCGGCGCTCGCCATCGGCAAGCGCTTCGGCACCTTGATCGAGCACTCGCACGAATAGGAGCCCTCATGCTGCTATCGTTGCTCGCTCTTGCGGTTCTACCCGCCTTCCCCGGTGCGGAAGGATTCGGCGCCGCCACGCCCGGAGGACGCGGCGGGCGCGTGATCGCCGTCACCAGTCTGGCCGACTCCGGCCCCGGCACACTGCGCGCCGCGGTGCAGACGCCCGGCCCGCGCATCGTCGTCTTTCGAGTGGCCGGCCTGATCGATCTGGCTAAACCACTTCGTATCACAGAGCCATTTGTGACAATTGCCGGCCAGTCCGCGCCCGGAGACGGCATCTGTCTGCGCGGCTCGGAGCTGAGCATCCAGACGCATGACGTCATCGTCCGCTACCTGCGCGTCCGGCCCGGTGACATTCTCGGCGCGGAGGTAGACGCGGTCAACATCGGCGGCACAAGTCACGACGTGATCCTGGATCATGTCTCGGCCACATGGTCCGTGGATGAGGCGCTGTCGCCCAGCGGCGCCATCGCCAACATCACCGTGCAATGGTGCCTGATCGGCGAATCGCTCCGCAAGAGCGTCCACAAGAAGGGCGAGCACGGCTACGGCTCGCTGGTGCGCGCCAGCGGCGGCGTCACGCTGCACCACAATCTCTGGGTGAAGAACACGGCCCGCAACCCGCGCCTCGGCGACAACTACGGCAAGCCGCCCTTCCCGCTGTTCGACGTGCGCAACAACGTGATGTACAACTGGGGCGGCACTTGCAGCGGCATGACCGGCGACGATCTCAGCGCCAACTACGTCGCCAACTACCTGAAGCCCGGCCCGGACAGCAGCCCACGCCCGCCCATCGTGCTCACCGATACGGCGCACGTGCGCTACTTCGTCGAAGGCAACGTGGTGGAGGGCCGGCCGGAGCAGACGCGCGGCGCCATGGCCATGTTCAGCCCGGGCAAAGGACGCGTGGAACTGGCGGCCCAGGCGTTTGAGACCGCGCCGGTGCGGACCACCACGGCCGAGGTTGCCTACAGGGAAGTGCTGGCCGGCGCCGGCGCTGTGCTGCCGGCCCGCGACAGCGTGGACCAGCGGATCATCGCCGAGGCCCGCACCGGCACGGGCAGAATCATTGACTCGCAAAAAGAGGTGGGCGGCTGGCCCGCCTACAAGCCCGGTGCCGCGCCCGTGGACTCCGATGGCGACGGCATGCCGGACTCCTGGGAGACGGCGCATGGGCTCAATCCGAAGGATGCCACCGATGGCGCCAAGCCGGGCCAGGGCGGCTACACCAATGCCGAGCTGTATCTGAACTCGCTTATTGCGACAGTTCCGCCTCAATCACGACGTTAGCGCGGATCTCCACTGTCCCGGTCTCAACAGGCGTTGGAGCCGCCGCCGAGGCCATTCCGGAAGCGCCGGAAATCACCCGCACGGCCGCGGCCTCCTCCACCGAAATCACCGCGCCCAGCTTCGCGCTCAGCCCGGAGGCGATGGCCTCGGCCGCCGCCCGCGCCTGCTGCGTCGCCAGTTTCAGAGCGAGTTGCCGGGCCGGCTGCGGATCTTTCAGGGTGAAACGAATTCCGCCAATATTGTTTGCCCCGGCGGCCACCGCGGTATCGATCAACTTCCCGGCGATAGCGAGATCCGCGGTGGTCACCTCGATGGAATTACTGGCCTGGTATCCCGCCAGTTGCGGCGGACTGCCCGACGGATACCGGTAAATCGGGTTCACGGAGTAGCTCACCGTGCGCAGATCGGCGTTGGCGCCCAGCAGTTTCTTCAGCGCGTCGGCCACGGCAGTGGCGCGCACGGCGTTCTCATCAGCCGCCTGCTGGGCGGTGTCGGCCTGATTGCTGACGGTGACACTGAGCTTCATCACGTCGGGTTTGAAGCTCACTACGCCTTCGCCGGAAGCGCGGACGAAGGCCCGGCGCTGGGCCGTAGCCTGAACGGACAAGGCACCCAGGATCGCTAGACAGCACAGAAATCGTCTCATGCCCCATCTTCGCACTACCGCTCCACGAGTTGGCCGTTCACCCTGACGTTCCGCCTCGACAGCCCCTCCACATGCTCCAGCGTGTCGGGCCGGGCGGCGGACTCGAAGACGCAATCCTGCAATCGCAGATTGCGAATGGGCGCGTTGGCGTAGCCCCGCGCATAGATGACGGATCTCATTTTGCGGCACCGCAGGTTGGTGACCTCGCTGTCGCGCACGGCCGGCGGGAACTTGCCCGTGTCACCCTCCTCATAGTGGAAGTCGACGTGAATGACGGCGTCGGCCACCTGGCCCACCGTGACGTTGCGCAGGTAGACGTTTTCGATAAAACCGCCACGCACCGAATTTGTTTTAGGCCGCAGGACGCGGTCCAGGTTGGGGCTGTCCATGCGGCAGTTTTCCATGAAGACGTTCCGGCATCCGCCGGAGATCTCGCTGCCGATGGTGAGGCCGCCGTGGCCATCCTTCATCTCGCAAGCGCGGACGATGATATTCTCAGCCGGCCTGGCCACGCGGCGGCCGTCGCGGTTGCGTCCGCTCTTGATGGCGATGCAGTCGCCGCCGGTATCAAACAGGCAGTCTTCGATCAGAACATCGGTGCAGGACTCCGGATCGCAGCCGTCGTTGTTCGGGCCATGGCTGATCACATTGACGCCGCGCACGGTGACGTTTCGGCACAGCAGCGGGCGGATCTTCCACATGGGTGAGTTGACGATGGTGACGCCCTCGATCAGCACATTTTCGCAGCGGCACGGCTGGATGAACTGCGGGCGCAGATAGCTGCCCTGAACGTGCGCTGCGCCACCGGCACGCCGCCCTCCACCATCTCCATCAGCCGCTCGCGCGCCTGGGCCTGTGGCGGATCGCCCTTCTTGTAGCCGTACCCGGTGCGGCCCTTCCACGGCCACCAGTGCGCCCCATCGGCCTGCCCGTCCAGCGTGCCCTCGCCCGTCAGCGCGATGTTGGTCTGACCGTCGGCATAAACGAAGGGCGAGTAGTTCATGCACTCCATGCCTCCCACCGCGTGAAGACCAGCGGCAGGTACTGCGCCGGGTCCGGGCTGAACTTCACAGTGGCGCCCTGGCCGGCCCGCAGATTCACGTTGCTTTTGAGGTGAATCGGACCGGTGAGGAAGACGCCTGCACCAACGGCGACCACGCCGCCCCCGGCCGCCGCACAGGCCGCGATGGCCTTCTGAAACGCCACGGTGCAGTCGGTCTTGCCATCGGGCACAGCGCCGAATTTGCTGACGGGAAACTGCCGGTCCGGGAATTTCGGGAGCTGGATCCGCTCCAGGATTTCAGCCATGCGTTGCCAAGGATCGGAAGGCACGCCCAGCAGCGGCGCGGCGAGCGTGCCAAGGAATCGGCGGCGTGCGAGAGACATGTCAGTGAGATTCTACTACCGCTCAAAGAGCCGCGCGCAGAATCGCCCGGAGTTCGTCCTCAGGCAGCGCCACGGGGTTCGCCTTCATGCTGCTGGCCGCGGCGGCATTGGCGCAAACGTCCGGCACGTCCTCCCCGGTCAGACCGTAGGTGCCAAGCGGCGGGATGCCGAGATCGTGGCGCAGAATCGCCCGGAGCTTGTCCTCAGGCAGCGCCACGGGGTTCGCCTTCATGCTGCTGGCTTCGTCGGCATTGGCGCACACGTCCGGCACGTCCTCCCCGGTCAGACC
>JBBQLF010000235.1:0-6998 GCA_038327695.1 Bryobacterales bacterium | reverse complement strand
GGTGAACCCTCTATGCTCCCCCGCGTCTCCCCGCGCTCACCCGCTTACCCAGGTTCGTTCCAGTCCATTACCGGTGTGGTCACCGATCGGAGCGGTCGTCCCCGCCGCCGCCGTCACGGTGCTCATTGAAGACACAGGCGTCTCCCTCGAAGCCAGGACCAACGCCGCCGATGAGTACACCGTGCCGCACCTTGGAGCCAGACGTTACGTCGTCCCGGTCACCGCCAAAGGGTTCCAGTCCTGGCGCAAGACGGGCATCGTGATGGGCACGGCCACAATCATTCGCGTCGATGCCCCGCGCTCTCCCGGAAGCCTCGCCACGGCGGTGGAGGTACATGCCGGCGCTGCAGGCCTGCAAACGGAAAGTCCACAGGGCAGCGCGCGGCGAACCAGAACGTCCTTGCCAGCATTCCGGACATCAACATACTAGCCCGGAGACCAGCACCTCCGGTTGGATCACGGGCGTTCGGTTGCAGACCGAACGTCTAGTTCTGTACTATGCTCATCGCGACGACCGGCAAACGCCGCTCGAAGAATCGATGGAGGCCTTCGACCGCCTGATCCGCGCCGGCAAAGTGCGCGCTATCGGCACCAGTAACTTGAAGGGCTGGCGCATCGCCGAAGCCAACTAAGTGAGCGAACTACGCGGTTGGGCTGGCTACTGCGCGGTGGAACAGCGGCACACGTACTTCCGCCCGCGCCACGGAGCGGACTTCGGTCGCAGATCTGCATCAACGACGATTTGAAGGATTAATGCCGTTTGCGCGGCATCGCGATGATCGGCTATTCGGTTCTGTTGCAGGGAAAGTACTCGCGCGAAGATCGCCCCGTACCTTTGCAGTACGCCGGCCACGATGCCGACGCGCGGATGGCTGTGCTGAAGACCGTGGCCCGGAAAACCGGTGCGACCTTGAACCAGGTGGTCATTGCCTGGATGCGGCAGAGCGATCCGCCTGTGCTTCCCATCGTGGGCCGGCAGCCGGCCCGAACAACTGCTCGAGAACTTCGGGGCTCTGAAGCTCGCACTCTCCCCCGATCAAATCGAGCGGCTCGAAACGGCCGGCAATCCTGACGTCAAGAACGCCTGGCTGCGTTGACCGGCGGCACCGGAACCTGCCGTGCTTCATAAGCTTTCTAACTCAGCCATGCGGAGCGGATGGCTTCGGCCACAAGTCACTCCTCCTGCCACGCGGCCCCGGCCCGAATTGGTCCGATCAGAAACCGCACGCCCTGGTTGTCTGTGGGATTGAGCCACAGCATGCGATCGAAGACTCGCTCAGCTTCTTCGAACCGTCCGAGCCGCCAGAGGCACAGCCCAAATCCGTTCATGCAGCGGAGGAACGGCCGATTGTCGATCCGGCCCCACGGCAAAACGCCAGTGAAGCTTGCACTGCGCACGCGTCAGAAAATCACAAGACATGGACCAGTCGGGACTTAGCGGCTGCGCGATCGATTTGTTTCGGTGCCCTGAGAGGGCCTAAGAATTTCCTGCCATCGCCAAGATATATATTACATGTCAGTAGTGTCCGGCTAATGCCGGATGAGCGCGTGGCAACTGCTTGCTGGGCGGGCGTTTAGGGCGGGTTTTGACTTGCCGCGATTTGAAAGTTCCTGGTGCAAACCAAGGTGGCTGCGACCATAAAGCATGAATCTCGGACGCACCGTGTTCTCGCAGTGGATCGCCTTCCTTCCAGATCGTGAGTTCCGCCGGTGCGTGGCGCGTTACGAGGGCGATGCCCGCCTGCGCGGCTTCTCCTGTTGGGACCGGTTCTTGTGCATGGCCTTCGCCCCAGTTCACATTTCGCGAAGGCTTGCGGGACATTGAAGCCTGCTTGCGAAGTTTGCCGGAGAAGCTCTATCACATGGGAATTCGAGGCCGCGTTTCCCGCTCCACGCTGGCCGATGCAAACGAGAGTCATGACTGGCGCATCTTCTCGGACTTCGCGCAGATTTTGATTGCACGCGCCCGGCTGCTCTACTCCCACGATTCGTTCGGTGCCGGCCTTCAGTTCAACGCCTATGCCCTGGACTCGACCACCATCGATCTGTGCCTGGCCGTGTTTCCCTGGGCTCGCTTCCGGCAACGCAAGGGTGCCGTGAAAATGCACACGATGATCGATCTCCACGGCAATATCCCCGTTTTCCTCTGTGTTACGGACGGAAAGGTGCATGACGTAAACATCCTCGCCCAAATCGTGCCGGAGGCCGGTGCCTTCTATATCGTGGATCGTGGCTATGTCGATTTTCTGCGACTCTACCGCTTCACGGTCGCCACCGCGTTCTTCGTGACCCGCACCAAGGAGAACATCCGGCTGCGGCGCCGCTACTCTCATCCAGTCGATCCGGGAAGCGATGTCCGCAGCGGCCACCCCGTTGTCTTGGCTACTCCCGGCTCTGCCAAACACTATCCAGATCCCTTGCGCCGAATCCGATATTTCGTTACTAAGCATCAGCGATTCCTGGTCTTCACCAACAACTTCGAGTTGCCTGCGCTCACCATCGCCGCTCTCAACAAGTCTCGCTGGCAGGTGGAACTGTTCTTCAAGTGGATCAAGCAGCACCTGCGCTTCAAGGCCTTCTTCGGCACCAGTCAGAACGCCGTTCAGACCCAAATCCGGATCGCTATCTCCATGTACGTCTCGGTCGCAATCGTATAAGAAGGAACTCAAGCTCTCCGCCAGTCTTTACCAAATCCTGCAGGTTGTCAGCGTCTTCATTTTCGAACCATTTTCGAACGCGAGCCCATTCTACGGGCTCTTCAGCCGTACGGCTCCCAAGAAAAATCGGCGCCATTTTCTAACCAACTGAGCTTGCTAGACTTATAGCCGGACACTGCCGATATCAACATATTGATGCCCACAAACCGAGCCTGGATCCTCTGTGGTCTGCTCTTCTTCGCCACGGCGCTGAGCTTTTTGGATCGCCAGGTGCTCAGTGTCCTGGCGCCCCAGTTGATGGGCGAATTCACCATGACCAACGCCGTCTACTCGCGCGTTGTGTTCGCCTTCGTGCTCAGCTACACGGTGATGTTCTCGCTCGGCGGACGCCTCATGGACAGGCTTGGGACGCGCCTGGGGCTGTCGCTTTCGGTCGCGGTATGGACAGCAGCCAGCGCCGCCCACGCCTTCGCCACGGGCCCTTGGAGCCTCGGCGCAGGCCGCCTCTTCCTGGGGGTTGGCGAGGGCGCCTGCTTCCCCGCTGCCACCAAAGGCGCGGTGGAATGGATGCCGCCGGAGAAGCGCGCCCTCGCCATCGGATTCGCCAACGGCGGCTCGGCATTCGGCGCCGTACTGGCTCCGCCACTCACTGCCTGGTGGGCCGGAGTGTTCGGCTGGCGGGGTGTGTTTCTGGCCACGGCGCTCCTCGGCGCGGCCTGGCTGATCGCCTGGCAACTGGCGTTCCGCGGACTGCCCGCGGCCTTCTCTCAGGGCGCCACGAGCGGCCCCCCGGTAAGCTTCCGGTCACTCCTCGCACGGCCTGCCGTGCGCCGCCTGCTCATCGCCCGGTTCTTCTTCGATCCGGTGTTCTACTTCTACATGTTTTGGATTCCGCAGTACCTTTCGCGGGAGCGCCACCTGTCGCTCGCCGAGATCGGCGCTCTCACGTGGATCCCATTCTTCGCGCTTGGCGTCACCAACATCCTGGCCGGCCGCGTCTCCGACATACTGGTGGCGCGGGGCTGGCAGCCCCGCCGCGCGAGGCTCACGCTGATGGCTGCGGCGGCGGCGCTCACTCCGGCCTCCTGGCTGGTCACGCTCGCCGGCTCGGCTCATCTGGCCATCGCGCTGATGTCGTTGCTGACCATGGCCCACGGCTTCTGGATCGCCAACTTCGTCACGCTCATCGGCGACACCGTCGCGCCGGAAGAGGTGGGCACCGCCGTCGGTCTCACCGGCACCGCCGGCGGTGTCGCCGGGATGGCCTCGAATCTCGCCATCGGCGTGGTGGTGGATCAGTTTTCCTTCTCACCCGTATTTCTCGTCACCGCATTACTGTACCCCGTCGCCTGGCTGATCCTGGCAGGCGGCGGCCGCCCGGAAAGGACCGCATGAACATCGAACGCCGCAAACCCCGCACCGCCCGTGTTGGCATCTTCGGAGTGGGCTACCACGTCTACTGGGACCAGTTCCCCGGTCTGCTGGACGAGCTCCACGCCAAGCTCGGCGTGCTCGACGGCCGGGTGCGCGCTATGGGCGTCGAGGTCTTCAACTACGGGATCGTGGACAAAGCCCAGGACGCCTACGCGCTGGTCCCGCGCCTCAAGGCCGGCAATCTCGATCTCATCTTTTGCGACATGCTCACCTACGCCACCTCGGCGACCTTCGGCGTGATCGTGCGCAGTCTCGATGTGCCCATCGTGCTCGTCGCGCTCCAGCCGATGGCGGCGATGGACTACGCCCACGCGACCACCCGGATGCAGCTCGCCAATGACGACTTCTGCTCCGTCCCGGAGTTTACCGGCGTGGCCATCCGCATGGGCAAGCGGCCGCCCGAGATGATTCTCGGCACGCTCGACAACGATCCCGAGGCCGAAGCCGAGATTGCCGAATGGTGCGGCATCGCCATGGCGCTCCACGATCTGCGCACCGCCCGCATCGGGCACTTCGGCCATCCCATCGAGCACATGCTCGACATGCAGACAGACCAGACCGCGCTCACCGCCGCCTTTGGCTGCCACATCGTGCAGACTGAAGCCGACGGCCTGCTGACGCTGGAGCAGCAGGTGACGGCGCAGGAGATCGAATGCAAACGTGCCGAGATCCTGACTCTCTTCGATACGCCGGATCCCGGCGCAGACCCCGTTACGCGCAAGCTCACTCCGGAGCACCTGGAAACCGCCGCGCGCGTCGCCGTCACGCTCGACAAGTTCGTCGCGCACCACGAGTTGGACGGCCTCGCCTACTACTACGAAGGCCAGCCCGGCAGCGTGCTCCGCGCCATCGTGACGAACCTGATCGTCGGCAATTCGCTACTCACTGCTGCCGGCTTCCCCATGTGCGGCGAGTCCGATCTGAAGACCTGCATCGCCATGCTGCTGATGGACCGCCTGAACATCGGCGGCAGCTTTGCCGAATTCCATCCCATCGATTTCCGCGAGGGCTTCGTGCTGGTCGGCCATGATGGTCCGCACCACATCAACATCGCCGAAGGAAGACCGGTGCTCCGCAGCCTCGTCAAGTATCACGGCAAGCCTGGTAGCGGCGCCAGCGTCGAGTTCCGGATCAAGGACGGCCCCATCACGATGCTGAGCATCGGGCTGAATGCGGCCGGCAAGTTTCATTTCGTCATCGCCGAAGGGCAGAGCATGCACGGTCCCATCCCCGCCACCGGCAACACGAACACGCGTGGATTCTTCCTGCCCGATATCCGCACGTTTCTCAAGCTCTGGGTCGCCGCCGGCCCCACGCATCACTTTGCGCTCGGCATCGGGCACCATGCTCGCGCGCTCGGCCGAATCGCTGACATCCTCGGCCTCGAACACGTCCTCGTTACTCCGGAGAACCGCGCATGAAATACCTGCTGTGGATCGTCTGCGGCCTGTTGATGGCCGCGCCGCCCGATGATCTGGAACAGGGCTTTCGCAATCCGCCGCCCGCCGCCAAGCCCGATACCTATTGGCTCTGGCTGAACGGCTTCGTCCATCCGGAGTCCGCCCGCGCGGACCTCCAGGCCATGAAGGACGCCGGGTTCGGCGGCGTACTGATCTTCGACATGGGCGCCGCGGGAGACAAATCCTGGCAGCCGCCCGCAGGCCCGGCGTTTCTCAGTCCACCGTGGATGGCGCAGTTCAAATCCTCCGTCGAGCAGGCCCGCTCGCTCGGGCTCTCGGTGGACTTGTCCGTGATCAGCAGTTGGGATCTGGGCGGCCACTGGATTGAGCCGCGTCATGCCAGCAAGGGTCTCTACACCGCCGAGACCACCGTGCAGGGCGGCCAGGCCGTTGACACGGTGCTGCCATTCCCGCTCCCGCCGCCGGCTGCGCCGAAGGGCGCCGGCGGCAAACCCGCGTTCTGGACGGATGTGGCCGTCCTCGCGGTCCGCGACGCTCGCCGCCGGCCCGGCCACGAATTCATCATCCGCTTCGATCCCGGCGAGGTGCTGCCGCTGAAGGAAGTCGTGCTGGACAACGGGACGCCCAACGCGGCGCCGGACCTCGCAGCCACCATGACCCCCACGCGCGAATTTAGCGTCGCGTTTTCATCGACGGGCACGAGAGATACCGATTTTCACGAGGCCGTGCGCGGCGTACTCCCCGCCACCGCCGGACCGCAGCGCTTCGCCGTCCCTGCCGGGACGAAGGGCCGCTACGTCAGGCTGCGGTTGCTGAGCGGCCACGGCAATACGCAGCCGCGCTGGACGCTCGGTGAGTTTACGGTCATTGACGCCAAAGGCGAGAGTGTGGCGGCGTCCCGTCAGGCCGATAACCGCCGCAACGGCGCGGTCATGGTCAGTGCGCCCACTCCGCTCGGCTACGACGGCGCCTGGAATCTGGACAACCTTCACGACGGTGCCGCCGTGGGCCCCGGCGGCCTCTTCGCCAGCGCCGGGTTGCCGGCGTTCGAACTGGATAGCGCCGCGTCGATGGTCGATCTGACGAGCCGGGTCGATCGCGAGGGCCACCTCCGCTGGATGGCCCCAGCCGGCCGCTGGACCATCCTGCGCTACGTCTGCATGAACACTGGCGAGCGGCTGAAGGTGCCGAGCCCCAACTCCGACGGCTGGGCCACCGATCATCTCGATCCGGAGGCCACGCGCGCGCACATGGACTACGTCATCGCCCGCCTGCGCGATACGTTCGGCGATTTGCGCACGAGTGGAATCAAGAACCTCTACCTGGCCAGCTACGAGGTGCGCGGCATGGTCTGGTCTCCTGGTTTCACGAAGGAATTCCAGCGCCGCCGCGGCTACGGCATGACGCCCTACCTGCCCGCCATCTTCGGCGCACGGATCGGCGGCGAGCTTCGGACGGAACGCTTCCTTTTCGACTACCGCAAGAC
>JBBQLF010000234.1:0-7001 GCA_038327695.1 Bryobacterales bacterium | reverse complement strand
CAGATTCGGATCTCCTGAGCGGGCAGTGGTTCCGGGGGAGCATTCAACCAGGCCCAGAAACTGGACTCCGGAAACCTCGGCGCTCACGAGAAATGACCCACCTCTGCTCATTTAGAGTTGCCCACGCCGAAAACAGGTTCTACCACGTGGCGTGGCGCGGGGCTGGCGACATCATCCGCGCCGCTGGCGCGTAAGTCTCTTGTTTCCTGTAACGAGCTTGTGTGGCATTATCATCCGCGGCGAATGCCGCGTGGCGCGGCCAGCCGAAACGCCCTGTGGGGCCGCGGCCTGAGTGGGTCAGTTTTGGCGAGCAGAGGTGGGTCGTTTCTCGCGAGTGCCGAAGGTGGGAGATCCGGCACAGCCGCGCGCGTGGTTTTCGGGGCCGCGTCAGCGACCTCGCATAGCCGCTTTGAGCCGCTCACACGAATATCGCCCCCGGCTTTGCCGGGGGATATTTACTCTCGTTGCCATGACCCCGCCGCCATCGATCTTCGGTCCAACAACGGAAACGGCCGCCGGAATCGCCCGGCGGCCGTCGGAAGCAAGTGCTGATCCTTCTATTGGCTAGTTGAAGAGAACCTTGGTCATGGTGCCACCGAGGCGGATTTCCTGGACCTTCATCTTGCCGCCCTGGTCCGCATAACGGACTGAAGTGGCGGCGAACTTGGTGTCGGTGGTCTCCGTCTTGACGGTGGCTTCCACTTTCTCCTTGCCCTTCATGATGGTCGCCTTGTTGCCGTCAATTGTGAGCTTGTACTCGCCCGCCTTGAGTTCCGTACCGGACACGACGGAAGGCTGGAACAGCGTCACGGAATAGGTCGCCGCACTGGCAAATACCATTGCAACAGAAAGAAACAGAACACAAAACTTGATTGCTTTAGTCATCGTGGACTCTCCTGATTAAGATTATACATCCATTTGGGCCGCTTATGGCAAGTGCGTGCGAAAGATTTTACAACTTGTAGGTGGTGTAATATGAACATACTAGTCCAAGAGCTGGCGAACGAACGCCCGGGCCACGGCCAACGCCATGGGGCTTCCGCCAAAGTCATTGATCCAATGGATGTTAGATTCCTGGCGAAACCAAGTCCACTGCCGTTTGGCGTATTGGCGGGTAGCTATGGTCGTCAAGTCAACGGCCTCTTCCAGAGTGAGCGCGCCAGCCAGGACTTTTAATGCCTGTTTGTAACCAATTGACTCAAAAGCCTTGGCGTCATTTGGCACGCCGGAGTGGAGCAGTGTTCGGACCTCATCCACCAGACCGGCATCGAACATAGCACGCGTGCGGGCGGCGATGCGGGCGTGGAGGGCGGGACGCGGCGGGTTGAGGACGAGCTTCAAGACGTCAAAATCCCGCAGCGGCGCCCGGCCACCTCCGAAGACCTGCGTCACGGGGCGGCGGGCCAACAAGCAGATCTCCACGGCGCGGATGAGCTTGTTGCGGTCATTGGCGTGGATTCGGGCCGCAGCGGTGCGATCCAGGCGGCAGAGAATCCGGTGGAGCGCGCCGGGCCGGCACTGCTCGCGGCGGGCCAGATCCGCCCGGAGCGCGTCGTCGCGCTTTGGCCCCTCGGCGAGCCCATCGAGCAGCGCGCGCAGGTAGAAGCCGGTGCCGCCGGCCATCACAGGCACCGCGCCGCGCGCGGCAATCTGCCGAAGGAGCGGGCGTGCGAGTGCGGCGTAGTCTCCTGCGTTGAAGACCTGCTGGGGCTCCAGCACGTCAAAGAGGTGGTGGGGTACGCCAAAGCGTTCGACCGCAGGCGTCTTGGCTGTGCCAATGTCCAACCCGCGGTAAAGCTGGAGGGAGTCGCAGTTCACGATCTCCCCGTGGAACTCCCTGGCCAGGGCCAAAGCGAGGTCACTCTTGCCGGATCCGGTGGGTCCGGCGACGACGATTAGCGGCGGATTGTGGTTTGGCGCCACATTTTAGTGTAGCCGTGCACCGCTCAGGCTCGTCGTAACATCAGATATAGTTGAGAATGTAGGAGTCCGCGGCTCGGATTGTACCTGGGTGTAATCTCGGGGGAGAGACTTATATGAATTTGCCTTCACGTCTATCGCCGCTTGCCGGGGCGTTATTGCTGACCTTGGCCGCGGCCTCCGTCCGGGCGCAGGCGCCGGGCACCCCGCCGCCCACGTCCACCAAGTCGGCTGCCTATTACCATGCGGCCATGGGGCATCTCTACTCGGAGTTGGCGGCCCAATACGGCGGGCGCAGCGAGTATTTCGGCAAGGCCATCGAGAACTACAAGCTCGCCATGCGGTATGACCCTGAGACAGGGAGTCTGGCGCAGGAACTGGCCGAATTGTATATGCAGTCCGGGCAGATTCGCTCGGCGGTCAACGAATTCGAAGACGTGGTGAAGCGCAATCCGGACGACGTGAATGGGCACCGCATTCTGGGCCGGCTCTACACGGCACGGATCCGCGGCGAGGGCCAATCTGCGCGCGCCAACGACGAAGCGTTGAAGCAAGCGATTGTCCAGCACGAAAAGGTAGCCGAGATGGCGCCGCGCGACCTGGAGAACTGGCTGATGCTGGGCCGCCTGCAGAAGCTGGCCCAAAATTCCGTCGCCTCTGAGAAGGCTTATAAAAAGGCGCTGGCCATGGAACCGGACAATGAAGACGCCTTGACCGGCCTGGCGATGGTCTATTCCGATCTGGGCGACACAGCCGCTGCCAGCCAGGTGCTGAAACGGGTTGCCGACAAGAATCCGAGTTTGCGGACTCTTACGGCCCTGGCGGCGGCCTACGAACAGATGAAGGACTTCAAGGCGGCGGCCGAAACCTATGCCCGCGCCGTTGAAATGAACAAGGATCCGGACTTGAAACGCGCCTACGGCCAGGCGCTGTTTGCCGCCGATGATCTGGACAAGGCGCGGAGCGTGTTTGAACAACTGGCTGCCGAGGATCCCAACGATCTGCTGGCCGCCTTGCGGCTGTCACAGATCTACCGCCAGAAGCGCGACTTCGGCAAGGCGCAGGAATATGCCAAGCGGGCCAGCAAGCTGGATCCGAACAATCTGGAGATTCAATTCAACGAGGTGAGCCTGCTGGAGGCGGAAGGTAAGACCACCGAGGCCATTGCACGGTTGAAGGAGATCCTGGGCGCGCTACCGAAGAAGCCGGACAATATCAGCGAGAAGAGCAACCGGATCATTCTACTGGAGCGTTTGGGCATCCTGTACCGCTTCTCCGACCAGACGGCGAACGCCGTGGCCGCATTCCGCGAGATCGTCGAACTGGACAGCGCGGCGGGTGGCCGCGCCTATGCCCAGTTGATCGATGCGCTCCGGGCCGGCAAGGATTACGCCGCCGCGGAGAAGGAAGCGAAGGTCGCCGCCCAGCAGTATCCCGATGACCGGGTAATCAAGACCGTCGTCGCCAGCCTGCAATCCGATCTCGGCCACTTCAAGGAGGCTGAGGCCACGTTGAAGGGACTACTGGATGGCAAGGGCGACCGCGAGACATGGATCTCCATTGCCCAGGTTCACGAGAAGGCGAAGAACTTCACGGAGATGGCCAAAGCGATCGACGAAGCCGACAAGCTCTCCAAGGGCGAAGACGAGAAGGAGAACATCTACTTCCTGCGTGGCGCCATGTATGAGCGCATGAAGAAGTTCGACCTTGCCGAGGAGCAGTTCCGCCTGGCACTCAAACTCAATCCGCAAAGCGCCTCGGCCCTCAATTACCTGGGCTACATGCTGGCGGATCGCAACGTGCGCCTGCCGGAAGCGCTTGAGATGGTGCAGAAAGCGGTCTCGATGGAGCCTTCCAACGGAGCATTCCTGGACAGCCTCGGCTGGGTCTACTACCGGCTTAACCGTCTGGATGACGCTGCCGAGAACCTTCGCCAGTCCATTGCCCGCAGCGGCCGGGACGCGACGGTGCACGATCACCTCGGCGACGTCTACAACAGCCAGAGCAAGCTCAAGGAAGCCATCGCCCAATGGGAGCGCGCCGTGCGGGAGATGCACGCCAGCGCGGCCAGCGACATTGATCCCACCGAAGTGGCGAAGATCCAGAAGAAGCTGGAGAGCGCCAAGGTCCGGCAAGCCAAGGAATCCGGGACCGGCAAGAAGAACTAGTCCCAACGAGCCTGATCCGCGGTCTTGGCTAACCCGCCGGGACCACAACGACCAACGGCCGGGACTTGCTTGGTCGATGTTGGCGATGTGGACTTCCGTCAGCTTTGAGCCTCCTCATGCGCATCGCTGCCCTTCGCTCCCCGGCCAGGCGATGGAGCTGCTTGACGCACTCCTTGCGCCAAACTGCGAAGCGTCGTACGGCTGCAGCCTGATCAGGCTGGCCTCCGGCACGTGCAGCGTCACCACGAGGTTCAACGGCATCGGCGAACCGTAGGCCAGGACGGTGATACCGTCCAGCAGGTTCACAGTCGCCCGCTCCGTGCCGATGTTGGCGATGTCGTGCTGCCCCCATCGACATTCGCATTCCTGAGGAGCGCAGGATCCGGTTCGCAGAGACCAGACGCTCACTTCGAGTCCGCCCGCCAGGCGCCTTCGCCGCGCCACACCTGCCGGGCATTCCGCCTGGTGTTATCCGCCAGCCACTGTCGCCTTCCGTTCCAGCTTGCCCCAGCTCACCAGCCGGCCGCGCGCCGCATAGAGCAGAGAGCGCAGGAGCACATAGTGCATCAATTGCCGGTAGAACAGGCGCTGCGGAAACAGCAACAGCAGATCCTTTGGGTTCTCCCCCTCCAGCCAGTACGCCAGCAGGCCCAACACCAACTCCACGCAGAAGAACGCCAGACAGTAGCCCAGCACCACGGGCCAATTGCCCACGAACAGCGTGGCGATCATGGCCAGGTCAGCGAACGGCGCAATACCAGCCAGCACCACCTGGAACAGCCAGATACCAGGCAACGCCACGAATCCCAATGTGCCATCGCGCGGGTTCAGGGTGGCCTCTCTGTGCTTCCACACCGCCTGCAACGTTCCGAAGGCCCAGCGGAAGCGCTGCTTGGCAAGGCTGCGAATGTCCTCCGGCGCCTCCGTAAAGGCTACCGCATCCTCCTCGTAGCGGATCTGATAGCCGTTGCGCCGGATCGCCAGCGTCAGATCCGTGTCCTCGGCCAGCGTGTCGTGCGAGAAACCACCCAATTTCTGCACCAGCGTCTTTCGCCAGGCCCCCACAGCACCCGGGACCACGGTGATCGCGTTGACCAGGTCCCAGGCGAGGCGGTCCAGATTGAACCCAAAGATGTATTCAATGGACTGGAACCGGGTGAGCCAGTTGTGCTTGTTGCCTACCTTTGCATTGCCGGAAACGGCTCCGGCTCTTTCGTCAGCGAAGTGGCGCACGAGCTTCTCAATGGCATCGGCGTGGAACAGCGTATCGGCGTCCACGGCAACCAAGACCTCGTGTTTCGCCGCCGCAATCGCGCGGTTCAGTGCGGAGGACTTTCCCGCGTTTTCCTGCGCCAGAATCCGCACCCTCGGATTGTCCCCAAAAGGCACCCCGCAGCACCGCCAGCGTGGCATCGTTAGAGCCGTCATCCACCACCACCACTTCGAGATCGGGATAGGCCGAATCCAAGACGTTGCACACCGTTCGGCGGATCACCTTCTCCTCGTTGAAGGCAGCGATCACGACGCTGACCGGCGGCCGGTAGGCGCTATCGAAAACACGCGCACCGGCCCGGAATTTCTGCCACACCGCCATTACGGCGAACAGTGCGCTGCGCATGGCCGTCAGCACGATGGCCGAGACGAAGATCAGGCCCATCAGCCATTGCACCAGGCCCTTGAGATCGAGTGCCTGGCCTTCAATCAGCGCCCAGCCCTGTTCCTGTTGAGCGGGCAGCGGCATGGTCTCGGCCCGCGTCTTGCCGATCAGTTTCCCCACCGTCACGAAACGGTAGCCGGCCCCGCGCAAGTGGTCGATGATTCTGGGCAGCGCCTCCACCGTGGCCTTCCTGTCGCCGCCCGCATCGTGCAGGAGGATGATGTTGCCGTTGCCGATCTCCACGATCACCTCCGCCAGAATCCCCTCAGTTGTTGCTTCCTTCCGCCAGTCCTGCGGGTCAATGCGCTCCCCTACTGTGATGTAGCCCATCTCCTGGGCGCGTCGCACCGGCTCGATTTCCTCGGGCGTCTGCGGCTCGCTGTCGGCGTTGTACGGCGGGCGGAAGAGGATCGTAGATCGCCCGATGGCGTGTTCGATGATGCGCTGGGTGGCATCCAGCTCCAGCCGCGTCCGCTCCGCCGATGTCAAAGCGATGTTCGGGTGTGCGTAAGTATGGTTGCCGATCTCATGCCCTTCCGCGTAGATGCGCCGCAGGATTCCCGGCTGCGCCTCTGCGTTCACACCCACCACGAAAAAGGCCGCTTTGACGTTTTCCGCTTTCAGCACGTCCAGCATTGGCGGCGTGAAATCCTCGTCCGGCCCGTCGTCAAACGTAATGGCCAGACGCTTGTCCGTGGCGTGCCCGTAGCTCTCCACCACGTAGTAGGACGGCAGCGCCTCGTACTCCTCGGTGAAAGTCCCGTCCTCATCCTGCCAGACCCTGCGCCGTCCCTCAAGGACCTTCCAGAGAGGGAGCGGTTTCAACGACTGGTGCCGGAACTCAAACATTTTGCCGACACCATAAAGATGATTGCCTATCGCGCCGAGACCAGCTTGGTGCATGTGCTCCGCGAGCGGTTTGCCCGCCACGGCGACGCGCGGTCGCTAGTACGCCGGATCTTCGATACCGAGGTCGACCTGGCACCCGATTTAGCGGCGAAAACTCTCACCGTAAGGTTGCACTGTCTCGCCCACGATGCTCAGGACGTCGCGGTCAGTCATCTTTGTGAAGAACTCAATGCCACCGAGACCGTCTTCCCGGGTACGGATCTACGTATGGTCTACGCACAAATTGGCTCGAAATAATTTCCTTCGAGGTCAGGATGTCTGAGAGCAATGCGCTAACTCACGATTAGTCTGCCGCTTAGCCTAACGTTACGCGAATGTCACGGCCAGGTTTCCTGGCCGCGTCTGGC
>JBBQLF010000233.1:0-7057 GCA_038327695.1 Bryobacterales bacterium | reverse complement strand
GCCTGGAGGACCTGGTTATGGAGGCCCGGCCAGTCTATGGGGACGGTGAAGGTATTCAGCAGGGCCTTGAAGTCGGCGCGGCCCCAAACGAGGACGGTGGCCACCAGGAGCAGGTAGGGCGACCAGGCCAGGGCGACGGCGGAGAAGCTGTGGCGCGGGGGCAGCTTGGATTCGGGGTCGGCGCCGGCGAAGGTGAAGTGGTCTTTCGGCTTCCAGATGAGCGTGAGGACAATGCAGGCGGCGATGGCGGCGAGCGAGCCGAAGATATCGGTGAGTTCGGGGCCGAGGAAGTTGGAGGCGTAGAGTTGGGCGCCGGCGAAAGCGATGCCGGTGGCGGCGGTGGCGGGCAGAACGCCGCGCAGGGCGGGCCAACCGCCCATGACGGCGATGAGGTAGCTGGGAATGAAGACCGAAACGGGGGCGCAGATGCGGCCGACGGTGGCGCTGAGTTTATCGACGGGCAGGCCGGTGATGCCGGCCAGGGTGATGACGGGGATGCCGAGGGAGCCGAAGGCGACGGGCGCGGTGTTGGCCAGCAGGCAGATGGCGGCGGAGTAGAAGGGCGAGAAGCCCAGGCCGGTGAGCATGGCGGCGGCGACAGCGACGGGCGCACCGAAGCCGGCGGCGCCTTCCACAAACGCGCCGAAAGCGAAGGCGATGAGCAGCGCCTGCAGGCGGCGGTCCGGCGTGAGGCCGCCGATGGAGTCCTTGATGATTTCAAACTGGCCGGTTTCGACGCTGAGGCGGTAGAGGAAGATGGCCCAGAAGATGATCCAGCAGATGGGGAAGAGGCCGAAGGCGGCGCCGTAGGCGATGGTAGTGACGGTGAGGGCGGGCGGCATGCGGTAGACAAACAGCGCCACGAGGGTAGCGGCCGCGAGGCCGGCCAGGGCGGCCACCCAGGCGGCCTGGCGCCGGACGCCCAACAGATAGAGCAGGGTGAAGAGGGGCAGGGCGGCGGCGAGGGCCGAGAGGCCGAGGCTGCCGGCGACGGGTGAATAAGCCTGTTGCCACATGGTCACCCATTGTATTGCAGGCGGAGGGGGCAGTGGGGAATCGCTGTGATACGATGGGGAAGGAACGCGCGGAAGGGTGGCAGAGTGGTCGAATGCGGCGGTCTCGAAAACCGTTGTAGCCGCGAGGTTACCCAGGGTTCGAATCCCTGCCCTTCCGCCATTGCCAAGCTCCCTCTCTCATCAGCTTGATCGATTTTGATTGACTTTGAATCCGATGCTTCGCTAAGATGGTACTGATCCAGCGACTGCCCGGAGTCGGTGGCACAGACCGGCATGACAACTGACTCCCAGCCTCTCATCACGCGGGCCATGGTCGAGAACATCGTCCGCGAAGTCGTCGGAAAACGCATAGCCGGCAACGGTGCGGCGGCAGCGCCGAAACTGGTGGTGGACGCCTCAGCCCGGCACATGCATGTGAGCCGCGCCGACCTGGACGTGCTGTTCGGAAAAGGCTACGAGCTGACGGTCTACCGGCCGCTCTACCAGGAAGGGCACTACGCGGCCAAAGAGACGGTGACGCTGATCGGGCCGCGCAGCCGGTTGATCTCCAACCTTAGAATTTTGGGTCCGATCCGGAGCCGCTCGCAGGTGGAACTGGCGTTCACGGACGCGATCAGTCTGGGCATCGACGATATCCCGATCCGGTTGTCGGGCAACATCGACGGCACGCCCGGCGCGTTCATGATGGGCCCGGCGGGCCTGGTGGAGTTGAAAGAGGGCGTGATCCGGGCTGCGATCCATGTCCACATGAATCCGGCGGAAGCGGCCTATTATGGAGTGAAACACGGCGAGGAGATGAAACTGCGCGTCGGTGGGGACGCGGGTATCACTTTCAATCGGGTTCATGTCCGAGTGGATCCGAAGGTGCGGCTGAACGTCCACATGGACACGGACGAGGCCAACGCCTGCGGCCTGCACCTGGCCCGGGAGATCGAGCTTGTCAAGTAGGAGAAAACGAGAGATGAAGCAAGCGCTAGGAATGATCGAAACGAAGGGTCTGGTCGCCCTGTTTGAGGCGTCCGACGCCATGCTGAAGGCCGCCAACGTGACGTTTGCCGGATGGGAAACGGTGGGCAGCGGCCTGGTGACAGCCTTCGTGGAGGGCGATGTGGCGGCGGTGAAGGCCGCTACGGACGTGGGCGCCGCCGCCGCGCGCCGGGTGGGCGAGCTTTCCTGCGTGCAGGTCATCCCGCGGCCACACGACGAACTGGGTCTGTTCCTGCAGACAGCAGCCAAGAAGGGGCCGGCAGTGGCCGATCCGAACGCGGGCACGGCGGTGGGGCTCATTGAGACGCGCGGCCTGGTGGGGGTGATTGAAGCCAGCGACGCGATGTGCAAGGCGGCCAACGTGCAGTTGATCCGCAGCATCGAGATCGGCGGGGGCTTCGTGACGACGGTGGTCCGCGGGGATGTGGGCAGCGTGCGCGCCTCGGTGGACGCCGGCGCGGCAGCGGCGCGGCGTGTGGGCGAACTGATCGCCTCCCACGTGATTCCGCGCCCGCACGACGGGCTGGTTGAAGGTATGCTGCGCTAGTCGCGATTGAAGGAGAACCGGCATGGAATCCACAACAGTTGGCATGATCGAGACCAAGGGCCTGGTGGCACTGGTTTATGCGACCGACGCGATGCTGAAGGCGGCGAAGGTCGAATTCAAGGGATGGAAGAAAGTGGGCAGCGGGCTTTGCACAGCCTTCGTGACGGGCGATGTGGCCTCTGTGAAGGCGGCGGTGGACGCGGGCGCGGCAGCGGCGCGGCCGATCGGCGAGGTGGTGAGCGTGCACGTCATTCCGCGGCCGCACGACGATTTGAAGAACGTGCTGCCCAAATAAAGCGGATGTTCCTCGCCAAGGTTATCGGCAACGTCGTCGCGACGCAGAAAAGCCCCGAGCTGGAAGGGATGAAGCTGATGCTCATCCAGCCCTACATCAACCGGGATCAAACGCTGGTGATCTCGGGCAGTTCGGTGGTGGCGGTGGATAGCGTGGGAGCGGGCCTGGGCGAGTTTGTGCTGTTCACGCAGGGCAGCAGCGCGCGCCTGACGCACAATACCAAAGGCGCGCCGGTGGATGCCGTGATCGTGGGCATCGTGGAAGCCGTGGACGTAGGTGGAACGATGGTGGAGAAACCATGACGCAGGAGCAATTGATCAGCGAGATCACCCGGGAGGTGATCGCGCGCCTCCAGGGCGCCGCGCCGGTTGGAGCCGAGGCGGCGCAGGCGCCGGGCACGGGCGATGGCGTGTTCGCCACGGTGGATGAAGCGGTAAAGGCGGCCGCGGCGGCGCAGGTCAAAGTGGGCCAGATGAGCCTGGAAGAGCGGGGCCGGATCGTGGCCATCATCCGCCGCCTGTGCGCCGAGAATGCGAAAGAGTGGGCGCGCATTGAGCTGGAAGAGACGGGTCTGGGGCGGCTGGATCACAAGATCGAGAAATTGCTGAACGTCCGGTACGTGCTGGGCGTGGAGGCGATGCAGAGCGATGTGCGGAGCGATTCGACCGGCCTGTGCATTATCGAGCGGGCGCCGTGGGGCGTGATCGGGATGGTGCTGCCGGCGACGCATTCGGTGCCAACGATGGCGAGCAACGCCATCAACGTGGTGGCGGCGGGGAACACGGCGATCTTCAGCCCGCACCCGGCGGGCGCCAAAGTGGCCGCGCTGGCGCTGCGCGTGATGAACCGGGCCATCGAGAAAGAGACGGGCGTGGCGAACGTCTTCACGACGATGGCCACGGCGAGCATCCGGGCGGCCGAAGAGGTGTTTCATCATCCCGGCATTGCGCTGCTGTGCGTGACGGGCGGTCCGGCGGTGGTGCGAGCGGCAGCGAAGTCCGGCAAGCGGGTGATCGCCGCCGGTCCTGGCAATCCGCCGGTAGTGGTGGACGAAACCGCGGATCTGGACAACGCGGCGCGCTCCATTATTACGGGCGCGTCGTTTGACAACAACCTGCTGTGCATCGCGGAAAAAGAGGTCTTCGTCGTCGCCCCTGTGTTTGACGCGTTTATGTCCGCGATGAAGCGGGCCGGCGCGGTGGAACTGAACCCGGCGGCGATTGAACGGCTGACCGAGGCGGCATTCACGTTTGACGAACAGACGAAGGGCAAGGGCTGCGGCCGGGCGCACCTGCGCAAGGAACTGATCGGCAAGGACGTGACCCTGCTGGCCGCCGCGGCGGGCGTGCAGGTGCCGGCTGCCACGCCGTTGCTGTTCGGCGAAACGGTAGAGGATCACGCCTTCGTACAAGAAGAGCAGATGATGCCGTTTGTGCCGATTGTCAAGGTGCGCGACGTGAACGCGGGCATCGCGGCGGCGGTGAAGGCGGAGCACAACTACCGCCATACGGCGCTCATCCATAGCCGCAATCTGGACAACGTGACGCGCATGGCGCGGGCCATGAACACGACGCTGTTTGTCAGCAATGCCGCCTGCGTGGCGGCGCTGGGCAGCGGCAACCCGAGTTATCTGAGCTTCAGCATCGCCACGCCGACGGGCGAGGGCGTGACCACGCCGATGACCTTCACGCGGGAGCGCCAGTTCGCCATCGGCGGCGGCGCCATGCGGATTATCTGATGTTTTTAGCGCGCATCGACGGCCATATGACCGCTACCGTCAAACACGAGACGCTGGAAGGCTTCCGGCTGCTGATCGGCCAGAGGCTGGAAAGCGACGGCCAGACGAGCGGAGATCCGCTGGTGCTGGTGGATACGCTGGGCGCGCGCCGGGGCTCGATTGTCATCGTCTCCACTGACAATGAGCCGCTGCGCCGGGCGGCGGGCAACACGATTCCGGCGCGGCTGGTGGTGGTGGGCCTGGTGGATGAGTATCAGCCCGTGGGCGGTGCCTAATGAGGCTCGGCTATGTGCGGGGCAGCGTCGTTCTGAACCAGGCCATTCCGGCTCTGCAGGGCATCCGGCTGGTGATTATCGAGCCGGTGACGGCGGCCAACCTGGAAGCCGGCAACGGAGCCGGTGGGGGCAAACCGCTGATTGCGGCCGACCGGCTGGGGCCCGCCGTGGGCCAGATGGTCAGCTTTGTAGAAGGGCGGACGGCGGCGAGCCCGTTCTACCCGCAGGACGTGCCGATTGACGCCTACAGCGCGGCGATCGTGCAGCACATCGAATTCCGGCCGCCGCACAACGAAATTCCGTCCGCCAGTGAGGTACATTCATGAGCAGCTTCGATCTCTCTCAATTCAAGGTCGTGGCGGCGCAGGACATCGAGGCCGCGGCCAAGTCCGGCGCCACCGAAATCCTGCTGCAGGCGGGCGCCATCCTCACGCCCTCGGCTCGGGACGCCATCGCCGAACACAACCTCACTGTCAGGAACGGCGGCGGCGGCGGGGCCGGATCGAACGAGTGGGAACGCCTGTTCCACTCGGCGGAAGCCGAAGAGATCAAAGCCGAGATCGTGGCCGTGGGCAAGAAGCTGTGGCAGCGGCAGTACGTGGACGGCAATGGCGGCAACATCTCCTACCGGATCCGGCCCGACGCCGTGATCTGCACGCCGACTCTGGTGAGCAAAGCCGATATGCGGACGGAGGACCTTTGCCTGGTGGATCTGACCGGCAAGCAACTGGCCGGCGGGCGGCCGCGCACGAGCGAGATCCTGATGCACCTGGAGATCTACAAGGCGGTGCCGGAGGCCAAGGGCGTGGTGCACTGCCACCCGGCGCACGCCACGGCGTATGCCATCACCGGCCGCGTGCCGCCCACCTGCATCATTCCCGAATTCGAAGTCTTTGTGGGTAAGGTGGCGGTGTCGCCGTATGAGACGCCGGGGACGCAGAAGTTCGCCGAGACGGTGGTGCCGTTTGTGAAGAATCACAACACGGTGCTGCTGTCCAACCACGGCATTGTCTGCTGGGCTGATACGGTGACGCACGCGGAGTGGTTTGTGGAAGTGGTGGATACCTACTGCTGGACGCTGATGCTGGCCCAGCAACTGGGCACGCCGATCACGCACATCCAGAGCGACAAGGCAGCCGATCTGCTGGCCATCAAGCAGAAGCTGGGCCTGCCGGATGCGCGGCTGGACCCGAGTCTGAAAGAGTGCCAACTGTGCGACATTCCCGAGCACCCGGGCTCGATCGCGCTGGATCCGCCGAGCTACTCCGGGGGGCGCGGGGCGGCGGCCGGAGCGGCCGACGTGGAAGCGATTGTGCAGTCAGTCACCGACGCTGTGATGGCTAAACTCAAAGGCAAAATGGGCGAATGAAGGCGGCGGCCCGGCATCTGCGCATCCGGGAATTGCTGGACACCCAGGAGTTCGTCGATCAGGGCGCACTGGGCGCCGAGCTGCACGCCTCGGAATCCTCCATCCGCCGGGACCTGATCACGCTGGAAGCGGAGGGCGTGCTGAAGCGCGTCTACGGCGGCGCGATGGCGATGCAGCCGCGGGACACGGCGCTGGACTTCGACTGGCAGTCGGCGCGCATGGCCGCGGAGAAGCAACGCATCGCCGGGCTGGCCGCCACGCTGGTGGAGGATCAGCAAACGGTGCTGCTGGACGGTGGTTCCACGGCCGCGGCGGTGGCGGCGGCGCTGATGGGCCGGTCGCTGCATGTGATCACGAACTCACTGGCGATCGCCGAGGTGTTCCACAACGCCCGGCAGATCGAGGTGACGCTAACCGGCGGCTACGTGTATCCCCGGCTGCGGGCGCTGCTGGGCCCGCTGTGCGAGCAGTTTATTGCCGGCATCACCGCCGACGTGCTGATCATGGGGATCGGCGGGATTACCGAGGCGGGCTTCAGCAACAGCAACACGCTGGTGGCCGGGCCGGAGCGCAAGATGATTGAGGCGGCGCGGAAGGTGATCGTGGTGGCCGATCACACGAAATTCGGGCGGGCCGCCGTGACACACCTGGCGCCGCTGGCCATGGCCGATATCGTCGTCTCGGACAAGGAACTGGCGAGCGAGCACCGGGCTCTGCTGCGCCGGCACGGGGTCCAGCTACTGCTGGCGTAACCGGCCGGGGCCGGTCCGAGCCCCTGGCGCTTGCGCTGCTATAGAGCTACTGTAGGGTGTGTTCACCCAACGTTGTCC
>JBBQLF010000232.1:0-7064 GCA_038327695.1 Bryobacterales bacterium | reverse complement strand
ATCCTGCGGGAAGAGGCGCATATGGACAAGGTGGCCGATCCGGCGGGCGGGTCCTACTATGTGGAATCGTTGACGGATTCGCTGGCGCTGGCGGCCTGGAAGGTGTTCCAGCAGGTGGAGGCGGCGGGCGGTTTAGCGCAGGCGGCGGCGAGTGTGGATGCGGCGATTGCGGCGTCTCGCGCGGCCAAGGAGAAGGCAATCGCCTCGCGGCGGCGCGTGCTGGTGGGCGTCAACAACTATCCGGATATCCAGGAGAAAGAGCTGGCGCAGGAGGGGTGCATCAGCGGTGTGGAGTGGCGGCTGGCCAGCGCGATTGAGGCGATCCGTCTGAGGACAGAGCGCCATGCCGTGGCCATTGGCGCGACGCCGAAGGTGCTGTTGCTGAAGCGGGGCGACTTGAAGATGAAGGGCGCCCGGGCGACCTTCTGCCAGAACTTCTTCGGTTGCGGCGGTTTCGTGATCGAAGAGAGCGAGGGCTACGAAGGGACCGATGCGGCGCTGATTGTGCTGTGTTCGTCGGACGCCGAGTATCTGGAACTGGCAAGGGAAGTCTGCGCCAGCGTGAAAGTGCCTGTGGCTGTGGCCGGCAACCCGAAGGAGCAGATGGACGAATTGAAGGCGGCCGGCGTGGCCGGGTTTGTGCACGTGCTCTCCAACATGGTGGAGACGCTGAACGAGTGGCAGGACCGGCTGGGCATCGGTGGAAAGGAGCAGAAATAGGATGAGACCGGACTTTTCAAAGATCGACTACACGGCAACGGTTCCGGCCGAGGCCGCTGCTCCCGCTGTTGCCGCCAAGAGCTGGATGACGAACGAGCAGATCGCGGTGAAGCCTGTTTACACGGCCGCCGATCTGGCTGGGATGGAGCACCTGGAGTACGCCGCGGGCGTGGCTCCGTACTTGCGCGGGCCGTATTCGACGATGTACGTGATGCGGCCGTGGACGGTGCGGCAGTATGCGGGATTCTCGATGGCGGAGGAGTCCAACGCCTTCTACCGGCGCAATCTGGCGGCGGGGCAGAAGGGGCTTTCCGTGGCGTTCGATTTGGCCACCCACCGCGGCTACGATTCCGACCATGAGCGCGTGTCGGGCGATGTGGGGAAGGCCGGTGTTGCGATCGACTCGATCCTGGACATGAAGATCCTCTTCGATCAGATCCCGCTGGACCAGATGTCGGTATCGATGACGATGAACGGCGCGGTGCTGCCGATCATGGCGTTCTATATCGTCGCGGCCGAAGAACAGGGTGTGCCGGCGGTGAAGCTGAACGGGACCATTCAGAACGACATTCTGAAGGAGTTCATGGTCCGCAATACGTACATCTACCCGCCGGCGGCATCGATGAAGATCATCGGCGATATCTTCGGGTATTGCTCGCGGCAGATGCCGAAGTTCAATTGCATTTCGATCTCCGGCTATCACATCCAGGAGGCGGGCGGGACGGCCGACATCGAGTTGGCGTACACGCTGGCCGATGGGTTGGAGTATCTGCGGACCGGGATCAACTCCGGCCTGACGATCGACGAGTTTGCGCCCCGGCTGTCGTTTTTCTGGGGCGTGGGGATGAACCACTTCATGGAGATCGCTAAGATGCGCGCGGCGCGGATCTTGTGGGCGAAGATCGTGAAGAGCTTCGGGCCGAAGAACCCGAAATCGATGGCGCTGCGGACGCATTCGCAGACGTCGGGCTGGTCACTGACGGCGCAGGATGTGTTCAACAATGTGGCGCGGACCACGGTGGAGGCGATGGCGGCGGTGTTGGGCCATACGCAATCACTGCACACGAACGCTTTGGACGAGGCGATTGCGTTGCCGACCGATTTTTCGGCTCGCATTGCGCGCAATACGCAGATCTATTTGCAGGAAGAGACCGGGATTTGCAGGGTTGTGGACCCGTGGGCGGGCAGCTACTACGTGGAGTCGCTGACGAACGAGTTGATGGAGAAGGCGTGGCACCTGATCCAGGAGGTGGAGACGCTGGGCGGCATGACCAAGGCGATTGAGACGGGTCTGCCGAAGATGCGGATCGAAGAGGCGGCGGCGCGGCGGCAGGCGAAGATCGATTCAGGCAGGGAAGTGATTGTTGGCGTCAACAAGTACCGGCTGGAGCACGAAGAACCGCTGGACGTTCTGATAGTGGACAACGCGGCGGTGCGGGAATCGCAGGTGCGGCGGTTGCAACAGACGAAGGCGGCGCGGGATGAGAGTGCCGTGCAGGCATCACTGGCAGCGCTGACGAAGTGCGCCGATGGCGGCGGTGGCAATCTGCTGGAACTGGCAGTGACGGCGGCACGGCTGCGGGCGACACTGGGCGAGATCTCGATGGCGATGGAGAAGGTGTTCGGCCGGTATCAGGCCGTGAATCGCACGATTTCCGGCGTGTACTCGAGCGAGAGCCAGAGCGATCCGGAGTTCCAGAAGGCCTCGGCGATGGCCGCGGAGTTTGCGAAGATAGAAGGCCGGCGGCCGCGTTTGCTGGTGGCCAAGATGGGGCAGGACGGGCATGATCGTGGAGCCAAGGTGGTGGCCACGGCGATGGCCGATCTGGGCTTCGACGTAGACGTTGGTCCGCTGTTTGCGACGCCGAAAGAGGTGGCGCGGATGGCGGTGGAAAACGACGTACACGCGGTGGGCGTGAGCTCGCTGGCCGGCGGGCACAAGACGCTGGTACCGGAGTTGATTGGCGAACTGAAGCGGCTGGGCCGGGCCGACATCGTGGTGTTTGTGGGCGGTGTGATTCCGCCGCAGGATTACGATGAGCTTCGTTCGGCCGGCGCCATCGACATCTTTGGGCCGGGTACGGTGATTCCGGTGTGTGCGCAGAAGGTGTTATCGGCATTGATGGAGATGCCGAGTGCCGCCTGAGGAGTCCAATCCGGGCGCTATTGGCAGCAGGCAGAGGCCCCGCCGCGGGCGTCTGCCTGCTGAACAGTATATTGAGGGGGTATTGAGCGGCGACCGGGTGACGCTGGCGCGCGCCATCACGGTGGTGGAGAGCGAGCTGGCGGCCGATGGCGAGCTGGCGCAACGGATTCTGGAAGGTATCCTGCCGCACGCGGGCGGGGCCCGGCGGGTGGGCATCACGGGCGTGCCGGGGGCGGGGAAATCGACGTTTATCGATGCGTTGGGCATCCATTTGGTGCGTGAATGCGGCGAAAAGATCGCGGTATTGACCATCGATCCGTCGAGCCCGATAACCGGGGGCAGCATTCTGGGCGATAAGACGCGCATGGAACGGCTGTCGCAGGAGGAGATGGCGTTCATCCGTCCATCGCCCTCCAAGTGCCATCTGGGCGGAGTGGCGCGGCGGACGCGCGAGACGATGATGCTGTGCGAGGCGGCGGGGTATCGCAACGTGATCGTGGAGACGGTTGGTGTGGGGCAGAGCGAGACGGCCGTGCGCTCCATGACGGATTTCTTTCTGCTGCTGATGGTGGCCGGGGCGGGCGACGAGTTGCAGGGCATCAAGCGTGGGATTATGGAGATGGTCGATGGGATGGCCATCAACAAGGCGGACGGGGACAACAAGCAGAAAGCGGAGCGGGCGCGGATGGAGTATACCAATGCGCTGCATCTGTTCCCGGCGCCGGCTGATGGCTGGTATCCGCGCGTGGTGACGTGCTCGTCAGTGACGGGCGAAGGCGTGGCGGGGATCTGGGAGTTGGTGCTGGAGCATCGGGCGATGCTGAAGGCCAACGGGCATTTCCAGGACCGGCGGCGCCGGCAGTCACTCGATTGGATGCAAGAATTAGTCAGTTTGGGTCTGGAGGACCTCTTCCGCGCCGACCGGAACGTCAGTGCCCGGTTGCCTGGCATGGTGGAAGAGGTACGCCGGGGCCACATCAGTTCATTCAGCGCCGCTCGTGAATTGCTGGCGCTTTTTCATCATAAGGAGTAGTTTTTTCATGTCGCTACCATTCCCCATTCTCACCGCCGAAGAAGCGGCGGAACTGATTCAAAACGGCCAGACGATCGGCTTCAGCGGCTTCACTCCAGCCGGGGCGGCCAAGGCCGTACCGTTCGCGCTGGCGCAGAAGGCGCGGCGCGAGCATGAGGCCGGCAAGCCGTTCAAGGTGGGGGTGCTGACCGGCGCATCCACTGGCAAGAGCCTGGACGGGGCGCTGGCCGAGGCGGAGGCGATCAGTTTCCGGACGCCGTATCAATCCAATTCGACGCTGCGGAAGCAGATCAACGCGGGTCAGGTGAAGTTCGTGGATATGCATCTGTCGGTGCTGCCGCAGATCGCGCGGTATGGCTATCTGGGGCCGATCCACTGGGCCGTAGTGGAGGCGTGCGACCTAACGCCGGGGGGCGGCGTGGTGCTGTCCACTTCGGTAGGCGCGTCGAACACGTACATGCGGCTGGCCGGCAAGATCATTATTGAGTTGAACGCCAAGCACCCGGCCTCACTGCTGGGCATGCACGACATTTTTGAGCCGCAGGATCCGCCGTCGCGGAGCGAGATCCCGATCTTCAGCGCGTCGGACCGGGTGGGGTCGCCCATCTGCGTCATCGATCCGAAGAAGATCGCGGGCGTGGTGTTCACGGATCTGGAGGACGAGAGCGGCGGGTTTGACGAGGCGACGCCGGTGACGGACCAGATCGGGCAGAATGTGGCCGATTTCCTGGTGGCGGAGATGAAGGCGGGGCGGATTCCGAAGGAGTTTCTGCCGTTGCAGTCCGGGGTGGGCAATATCGCCAACGCGGTGCTGGGGGCATTGGGCCGGAGCAGCGAGATTCCGGCGTTTGAGATGTACACGGAGGTCTTGCAAGACTCGGTTGTGCCGCTGCTGGAGAACGGGCGCTGCACGTTCGCTTCGACGTGCGCGCTGACGCTGAGCCCGGAAGCGATGCGGAACGTGACGGGCAATATCGACTTCTTCCGGCAGCGCATCATTATGCGGCCGCAGGAGATCTCCAACCACCCGGAGATTGTGCGGCGGTTGGGGATCGTGTCGATGAACACGGCGATTGAGGTGGACCTGGGCGGCAACGTGAACTCGACGCACGTGATGGGCAAGACGATGATGAACGGCATCGGCGGGTCCGGCGATTTCACGCGCAACGCGTATCTGTCGATGTTCTCGTGCCCGTCGACGGCCAAGGGCGGCAAGATCTCGGCCATAGTGCCGCTGGCGTCGCACATGGATCACAGCGAGCACTCGGTGCAGATTGTGGTGACGGAGCAGGGCGTGGCGGATCTGCGGGGGAAGGACCCGCATGAGCGGGCCGAGCTGATTATCAACAAGTGCGCGCATCCGGAGTACCGGGAGCAGTTGCGGGATTACCTGCGCTTGGCCACGCCGAGCCATGAGCCGCTGTCGCTTTCCCTGGGTCTGGCGATGCACCGGCAGTTCCTGCGGCATGGGGATATGCGGCAGATCCGGTGGGAGGAGTTCCGGTAGGCGGCCGGAGCGCGACCGGGGGGGGCGCGCGATCAACCTAAATCCGGCAGTTGCGACCGTCAGAATCCGCCATCTACGTGTAGCCGCAACTGGCTGCAGCAAAAACGGTTGTCACCCAGAAGATGATCTGCGCAGCAGTTGGAACCTGGTGGCGGCAAACGCCGAACTGGGTGCGGCGGGGGCCGAACTGCCGTTTTTAGGATCAAGGGCGTTGGCCCCACTGTTGGAGTGTGGCGTAGTGTCCGCGAATTGAGTAGACACGACCGGAAACCGCTTTTGCAGCCACGAGTTCGCTACTGAGCCGCGCGCAAGCAAGCGGTTCTTGTGGCCAGTTGTTTGTTGGACACTATACTAGGGTTGGTCCGGCTCGCTCTGATTGGCGTAATGGCGGGCGAGCCGGCGGTGGAACTCGGTTTCCTGGTAGAGATCGGTGACGGCGCGGCGCGCCTCGACGGCGAGCATGACGGCGGCGGCGAGCATGCAGCAGGCGCCGGTCAGGCCAAAGACGACGGGCATCCAATAGACCCAGATGAGGCTGATGGTGGAGGCGACGCCGATGGCCAGTGAGGTGCAGACGAAGTTGACGGCGGCGACGTAGAGCAGAGTCAGGGCGCGCTGGATCAGGTGGAGGCGGAGACCCTGGAGCTTGATTTCGGCGCGGTGGCGGTCTACGCGCTCCTGGCGAAGGGCGACGTCGACGCCAGCCTGCATGATCTCGTCGAGCTGGCGGGACAGAGAGCGCATGCGATCGGCAATGCGGGCCAGGCGGTTGGACGTGGAGAGGATGAAGGTTCCGCAGGCCGACAGCAGCAACGCCGGGGTGATCATGGCGGCGAGGACGTTGAGGGCGGAGCCGAGATTGGTGACGGTGAACTGAAGGTGCGGCCACATGCTGAATTGATTGTCTCAAGACCGCGGCGCGGGCACCGATATGGGATTCGTGGACGCACTCCTGAACAACGCTAGAAAGCTGCTGGCGACGGCAACGGATTCGGTGGAGTGCGGTTTGGGGAGCGGGGACTGGACCGTATTCATAGGGCCGGAAGGGGGCCTGCAGATGATCGCAGGCGCCGAGGCGGGGCTGGCGTCGCTGGAGTGGTCCCATGGGGCGAGATCAGCCTGGCAGGTGCGCCGGTGCGGGGACCGGGTGCGGGTGGAGGGGCGATCGGGGCGGGAGCGGTGCCTGCTGGAAGCGCCGGCCGGCGACGGGGCGGCGCGGCGGTTGTGCAACAACACGCGGATGTATGAGGTGAGAGCCGTCTAGGGGAGGCCGATCTCGCGCAGGAAGCGAGCGGCCTCTTCGGGCGGAGTAGGGTTGTTGTAAAAGCCAGTGCCCCACTCGAAGCCGGCCACTTTGGTGAGCTTGGGAATGATCTCAATGTGCCAGTGGTAGTGATCGAGCAGGGGATCCTGTACGGGCGCGGTGTGGATGATGGCGTTGTAGGGCGGGCATTCCAGAGCTTTGTCCATCTTGCGGAGCACGGTGCGCATGACCCAGCCGAGGTTGTGGAGGATGGGGGCGTCAGCGAGGGCGAAGTGTGCCTGGTGGCGGCGCGGGACGATCCAGGTTTCGAAGGGGAAGCGCGAGGCGTAGGGGGCGATGACGAGGAAGTGGTCTGTTTCCAGGATGATGCGGTCCTGCGTGAGCAAATCCTGCT
>JBBQLF010000231.1:0-7076 GCA_038327695.1 Bryobacterales bacterium | reverse complement strand
GGACATTGTGGCTGCGGACATTGTGGCTGCGGACATTGTGGCTGCGGACATTGTGGCTGCGGACATTGTGGCTGCGGACATTGTGGCTGCGGACATTGTGGCTGCGGACATTGTGGCTGCGGACTATTGAGAGAAGGGGCGCGTTCTGATAGTGTCTTGGGCATGAATCGCCGAACTTTTCTTGGTAGTGCTGTTGGTGGTGCGGCCGGGGCGCTGGCGGCGCCGGCGCGGAAGCGGCCCAATATCGTCGTGGTGCTGGCTGATGATCTGGGGTGGTCTGACATCGGGTGCTATGGGTCCGAGATTCGGACGCCGAACCTGGACCGGCTGGCCGGGCGGGGCGTGCGGTTCACGCAGTTCTACAATACGGCGCGCTGTTGCCCGACGCGGGCGTCGCTGCTGACCGGGCTGTATCCGCATCAGGCGGGCGTCGGGCATATGATCAATCCGCGGCCGTTGCCGGGCTATCAGGGGGATCTGAACCGGCAGTGCGTCACGATGGCGGAGGCGCTGAAGCCGGCCGGGTATCAGACGATGATGTGCGGGAAGTGGCATGTGGCGCGGGATGTACACAAGAGCGGGAACTGGCCGCTGCAGCGGGGTTTCGACAAGTACTACGGGATCATCACGGGCGCCACGAATTACTTCGATCCGGTTACGCTGGTGCGGGACAACACGGTGGTGGCGGCCGAGGGCGACGGCTACTACTTCACCGACGCGCTGGCGGCGCAGGCGGAGCAGTATGTGGGCGACGCGGTGAAGAAGACCGATCCGTTTCTGCTGTACCTGGCGTTCACGTCGCCGCACTGGCCGTTGCATGCCCCGGAAGCCGATATAGCGCGGTGCAAGGGCCGGTATGCGATGGGGTGGGACGCGCTGCGGGCCGAGCGGCACAAGCGGCAGATGGCGGCGGGGCTGGTGGACAAGCGGTGGGCTTTGACGGCGCGCGATGCGGCGGTGCCGGCGTGGGCGGACGCTCCGAACAAGGAGTGGGAGCAGCGGCGGATGGAGGTGTATGCGGCGCAGATTGAGTGCATGGACCGGGGCATCGGACGGGTGGTGCGCAAGCTGGAAGAGGCGGGCGAACTGGACAATACGCTGATCCTGTTTCTGGCCGACAACGGCGGGTGCGCGGAGGATCAGAGCGCGCGGAAGGCGGGGCCGCTGTATCGGGACCAAACGAGGGACGGGCGGCCGGTGCGCTCCGGCAATTCGCCGTCGATCCAGCCGGGTGCGGCGGACACGTGGCAGAGTTACGGGGTGGGTTGGGCCAATGCCAGCAACACGCCGTTCCGGCTGTACAAGCACTGGGTGCATGAGGGCGGGATCTCATCGCCGTTGATCGCGCACTGGCCGAAGGGATTGACGGCGAAGCCGGGCAGCGTGTCGCATGAGCCGGGGCATCTGATCGATGTGATGGCGACATGCCTGGACGTGAGCGGGGCGCAGTATCCGGCGGAGTTCGGGGGCCAGAAGATTACGCCGCTGGAGGGCAAGAGCCTGTTGAAGCCGCGCGGGGAGCGGGGCCTGTACTGGGAGCACGAAGGAAACCGGGCGGTGCGGCAGGGCAAGTGGAAGCTGGTTTCGCGGTATCCCGGGGGGTGGGAGCTGTTCGATATGGAGGCAGACCGGACGGAGTTGCATGACCTGAGCGGCGCCAACCCGGACAAGGTGGCGGCGATGGTGGCGCAATATGAGACGTGGGCCCAGGCGCGGAACGTGGTGCCGTGGGGGGCACTGCCGAAAGCGTTATAGAATAGCGGGCATCATGAGTGAGAACGAACTTGGCCGCAGGAACTTTCTGAAGAGCACGACGGCGCTGGGCGCGGCGCCGGCGATTCTGGCGCAGCGTAACGTGAACGACAAGATGCGGGTGGCGATGGTGGGCGTGGGCACACGCGGCATCTACCTGCTGGAGCGCGTGCAGGAGGCGCCGAATACGGAGATCGCGCTGATCTGCGACCTCTACGACGCCAACATCGAGCGGGCGCAAAAGACGGCGTTCAACAAGAACGCGGCGGTGACGAAGGACTGGGAGAAGGTGATGTCGAACAAGGACATCGACGCGGTGATGATCGCCACCCCGGACTTCTGGCACGCGACGATGGCGGTGCGGGCGGCGCAGGCGGGCAAGCACGTCTACGTGGAGAAGGGGATGTGCCGGACGCTGGAGGAGGCGAAGGCCATCCGGAAGGCGGTGCGGGACAACAAGGTAACGCTGCAACTGGGCCACCACCAGAATTCGGAGAGCCCGTTTCTGAAGGCGCGGGAGATCTATCAATCCGGCAAGCTGGGCAAGACGTGTCTGGCGCGGACCTACATCGACCGGACCAATCCGTGGCCGGAGTGGCAGTTCTACCGGCAGTACGACAACCAGGTGGTGCCGGCCGATGCCACGGCGCAGACAGTGGATTGGGAGAGGTTCCAGGAAGCGACGAGCCTGAAGACGGCATTCGACCCGGAGCGGTTCTTCCGGTGGCGGTGCTGGTGGGAGTACGGGACGGGGATCGCGGGCGACCTGATGAGCCATCAGTGGGACGGGGTGAACCTGATTGTGGGGATGGGGATACCGCAAGCCGTGCAGACGATGGGCGGGCTGTACTACTGGAAGAAAGACCGGGAGGTGCCGGATCAGTGGCACGTGATGTTCGAGTATCCGAAGCAGGATTTGAACGTGACGTTTGCCTGCACATTCCACAACCGGCACGAGGGGACGAGGACGTTGATTCTGGGCCGGGACGCATCCATCGATGTGGCGTCAAACTACTGCCGGGTGTATGACGCGGAGTGGAAGACGAAGTCGACCGAGCCGGTGTATGAGTGGAAGAAGGGCGAGATGGAGGTGACGAGCCACCAGCGGAACTGGATCGACTCCATCCGGGGCCTGGACAAGCCGCGATGCGGGATGGACCGGGCGTGGGAGGAGGCGGTGACGATTGTGATGAGCGTGGAGTCTTACTTCAAGGAGCGGAAGGTGAAGTGGGATCCGGTGAACGAAGTGGTGGTGTAGAAGAAAAAATGGCGCCGGACCCGGGGTGGGTTCGGCGCCTTTGAGTTTGGTGATGCGCAGTACAAGAACGAAGTTTAGCGGGATCGCCGGCGGCGGCCGAAGAAGGCGAGAAGGGTGAGCCCGGCACCGATCATAGCGCAGGTGGCAGGCTCGGGCACCTGGTTGACCTCCACGATGAAGGTCTGGCGGGTGTCTGCGGTGAGGTCACCGGACGCGTTGACGACGCCGCTGACGGTGGCCCAGTTGCGGGCGGTGGCAGCGCCGGGCTGGCTCAGGAAGTTGAGCGCATCGATGTAGGCTGGGTTTTCCCAGTGGGCGGTATTGGCGGTGTTGTTGCCGCCGGAAAGGTCAGTGAGGCGCCAGATGGCCCGCACGAGGTCAGTGTCAGTGTAGGGGGAGCTGCCGCCGATGATCTTCTCAATGAGGTAGCCGGCGCCGGTGAAGCGCTCCTGGGCGTTAAAGGCTTCCCCGTCTTCCCAGGCCGTGGCAGCGCCTTTCTGGACGTACGGGGCCTGGGCCGTGGTGTCGACGACCGGAATGACGTTGGCCAGGTAAGTGGCCGAGGGCTGGCCGGGGCTGATGTAGTTCTCCAGGTCGACACACCAGAGGATGGCGTCGACGCCGTTGCTGAGGGTGGGACCGCCGATTCTGGCGTTGAAGGCGCCACCGCCGAGGATGGGCTGGGCGCGCGTGGTGACCTGAATCGTCTGGCTGAAGCCGACATGATCGAGCGGGATGGGGGCCGCCCAGGCGGCGCCGGTGAGGAAGAGGGCCGAGAACCAGGTGTTCAAGAAGTGTTGTCTGCGCATGAGACGAGTTTGGGTTGAAAACTTGAAACTCGTACCGTACTGGTGGTCCTGTACTCTAGAACTACGCTTGGCAAAGAGGCGAAGAAGATAGGCGGAACTAGCGGTTCCATGGGCTGTTTTTGGTACTTGTGCGCTAGTTTTCGGCCCATTCGTGGGACAACGGCACCAGTGGGGGTGTACTCAGGCCCGATTTTCGCACTAGTACAGATGGAGTGGAAATGGTCCTAGAAGACGCGGCCCAGGCGAAAAAAGAGGCGGCGGTCGCCCTGATCCCCGATGCCGGCGCCGAAATAGACGACGCCGACGGCGGTTTCGCCCATTAGTCCTAGTGATCCGCTGAATCGAGGCTTGGGCGAGATGCCTTCGTACCAGGCTTTGCCGGCCTCGGCGCCGGTGAAGAGGTAGAAGCGGCCGAAGATGGCCAGGGAGTCGCTCTGGAGGGCGCGGAGGAGGCGGGCGCTGGAGTAGTAGTAATCGTGGCCGATGATCTGGCCGCGGCCGAGCGCGTCCATGCGGCCGACGCCGCCGAGCCAGAACTGGGAGGCGAGGGCGGATTCATTGGGGGCGTGGCCACCGGCAAGGTGGGTGAGCAGGGAGTATTTGGCGTTGAAGGGGCGGGCGTAGGAGAAGGTGGATTCGGCTGTGGCGAACTTCTTGTTGACTCCGGGGTGATCGACGACGAACGCGGCCGAGGTGGTGAGGCGAATGCCGCGGCGGGGGACCAGCGCGCTGTCCTGGCCCTCGTAGGTCCAGCGGAAGTGAACGTCGCTGTAGCGCCCGGTGACGGGGTCGAAGGCGTTCTGGCCCTTGGTGACGGCGATACGGTTGTGGCCGACGGTGTAGCCGGCGCGGAACTCCTGAAAGCGGCCAAAGGCGTAGCCGAGGTCGACGTTGCCGCCGGTCTGACGGGTCAGGAAATCCGAGATCCGTTTGCCGCCGGTGTAGAAGGGGAGGCTGTCTTCGAGCAGGTAGAAGCGGGGGGCGACGAACCATTTGCCGCCCTTGAGGCGGTAGTAGTATTCGGTGCTCAGGCGATTGATCTGGCCGATGCTGAGATCGGTGCGCCATTCCGAGGCGGCGCCGCCGATGTCGAGGAAGGTGAAGCGGCCGCCGATGCCGAAACGGAAGCCTTCCTGGCGGGAGGCGTCGAGCAGCATGGAGAGGCGGAAGAAGGGGGGGCCGTAGTCCTTCTCATGGGTCCTGATGAGAAGGCGTTCCTGGCCGCCGCGGCGGATGAAGGCGTAGTTGGCGGCGTCGAAGCGGCCCATGCCAGTGATCTTGGTGAGTTCCTCTTCGAGGCGGGGGATATTGACGGGCTCACCTGGTGTAGGGGTGATGGCGGCGATGAGGGCTTCTTTGCGGCGGGGGGCGATGTCGCCTTCGACCTCAATGATTTCCGGCTTGATGGCTTCGACGCGGCGTTTGGCGCGGCGCGCGCCGGCGTAGGCCTGGTAGTCCGCGGGCGGGAGCGCGAAGCGCTCGATCATGGCCGCTTTGCGGGCGGTGGCGTCATAACCGCGGCGGGTGAAATCGTCGAATTTGGCGTAGTCGCCATTGCCGAGGCCCTTCAGATCGGGCATGACGACGAGGTCGGCTAGGCCGAGGCTGCGGCGCTCGTTGGCGGTGATCATGACGCTGACGCTGCGGCCGGCGATGTTGAGAAGGGTAGCGTTCTTGGTTTCAGTGGGCAATAGTTCAAATGCGACGGCGATGACGATATCGGCGCCCATTTTCTTGACCAGATCGACGGGGATGTTGTTGAGAAGAGCGCCATCGACGAGGAGCTTGTTGCCGAGGCGTACGGGGGCGAAGAGGCCGGGCAGCGACATGGAGGCGCGGAGGGCATCGAAGAGGGAGCCGGAGTCAAAGTCGACTTCGGTGCCGGAGTTGAGGTCCGTGGCCACGCAGCGGAACGGCGTGGCGAGGTCGTTAAAACTGGCCAAGCTCCCATAGGGAGCGGTGAAGCGGCTGAGAACGAGGCCGACACCGTGGCCAGCAGAGAGACCGGACGGCAGCTTGATGCCCTTGTTCTTATAGCCGAGTTCAATGGTGGAGGGGTATTCGCGGGCGTCTTCCTTGCGGCGGTAGCTCATTTGGGGGAAGGGAACGGTGGAGGAGAGCGCGAAGTTCCAATCCATTTTGGAGACAAAATCGTGGATTTCGGCGGCGTTATGGCCCGTAGCGTAAAGGGCGCCGACGACCGCGCCCATGCTGGTGCCGGCGATGTAGTCGATGGGGATGCGATGATCTTCGAGCCACTTGAGAACGCCGACATTGGCCAGCCCGAGGGCGCTGCCGCCGGAGAGGGCGACGCCGATCTTGAGACGGCGGGCCGGTGGTTTCGCCGGCTCAGGAGTCTGAGCCGTGGCAGTAGCTGCAAGAAGGAGAAGGGTGAAGAGGAGACGCAGCATATGGGACTTGACTGTCCCATGATGCTACATTTTTCCTATGGCAGTTGAATGGTGGCCGGGGTCGTGGCAGGAATTGAACGCATTGCAGCAGCCGGCGTATCCGGACGAGGCGGCGCTGCGGCGGGCGCTGGAGGAACTGGCAAGCCTGCCGCCGCTGGTGACGAGCTGGGAGGTGGCGGCGCTGAAATCACAACTGGCCTGCGCGGCGGCGGGGCGGTGCTTTGTTCTGCAGGCCGGAGACTGCGCGGAACGGTTCGCGGACTGCACGTCAAACCGGATTACGAATCAGATCAAGATCCTGCTGCAGATGAGCCTGGTGCTGGTGCAGGGGTCCAAGAAGCCGGTGGTGCGGATTGGGCGATTTGCAGGGCAGTATGCGAAGCCGCGGTCGGCCGATTTCGAAGTGGTGGACGGGGTGCAACTGGCGTCTTACCGGGGCGATCTGATCAACCGGAACGAGCCGACGGCGGAAGCGCGGACGCCCGATCCGCAACTGCTGCTGCGGGGCTATGAGCGGGCGGCGCTGACACTGAACTTCATCCGGGCGCTGGTGAAGGGCGGGTTCGCCGATCTGCACCATCCGGAGTATTTCGATCTGGACTGGACGCAGCATTCGGCCCAAGCGGAGGAGTACCACCGGCTGCTGCGCTCCATTACGGACAGCCTGAAGTTCATGGAGAACATCCTGGGGGCTCCGGCAGGCGGGAGTGACCGGATCGACTTCTATACGTCGCACGAGGCGTTGCATCTGGGCTATGAACAGGCGCAGACGAGGCGGGTGCCGCACCGGCCGGGGTGGTTTAATCTGTCCACCCACTTTCCATGGGCGGGGATTCGGACGGCGGC
>JBBQLF010000230.1:0-7093 GCA_038327695.1 Bryobacterales bacterium | reverse complement strand
GCCACGCCCGCCGCCGGCCGCTACAGGTACATCCCGCCATTAACCTTCAGCACGGACCCCGTCACATAGCCGGCGCCCTCGCTGGCGAGGAACACCACGGCCGCCGCCACGTCCTCCGGCTTGCCGAAGCGTTTCAGCGGTATGCCCGCCAGCATCCTCTGCTTCACCTCTTCGTTCAGCACGGCGGTCATGTCTGTATCGATGAACCCCGGCGTGATGGCGTTCACCGTAATGTTCCGGCTGCCCAATTCCTGCGCCAGCGACTTAGTGAGTCCAATCAAGCCGGCCTTGGAGGCAACGTAGTTGGCCTGTCCCGGGTTGCCGGACTCCCCCACCACCGACGAAATGTTGACAATGCGCCCCCAGCGCTCTTTCATCATGGCCGGCATCACCTGCTGGGTGCAGAGAAACGAACCCGTCAGATTGGTCTGTAGAACGGCGTCCCAATCTTCCCGCTTCATCCGCATGGAGAGACCATCCCGGGTGATGCCGGCGTTGTTCACCAGGATACCGATCGGCCCTGCCTCCGAAGCTGCCTGTTTGAGCGCGGCGCGGATCGAGTCCTCACTGGAGAGATCGAGAACCACAACGGAAGCCGTGCCGCCGGCGGCGCGGATCTCCTCAGCGACGGAATCCAGCTTGACCAGGTCTCGCGCCGCCAGAACGACCCGATGACCGGCCGCCGCCAGGCCGATGGCGCAGGCGCGGCCGATGCCGCGGCTCGCGCCGGTGATGAATGCTGTACGGGATGACATAGAGAGTGCCTCAGAGTCCGCAAAAGACTCATCATAGTAGATTGAGGGTCTTCACACATACATGGCACACGAGGATTTGCGCGAATTCATTCAGGCGCTGGACAAAGCGGGCGAACTGAGGCGGATTCCGTTCGAGGTGGATCCGCATCTGGAGATCACCGAATTCGCCGACCGGGCCGTCAAACAAGGGGGCCCGGCCCTGCTCTTTGAGAAGGCCAGCAACAGCAATTACCCGGTGTTGATCAACGCGTTTGCCAGCATGCGGCGCATGGAGATCGCCCTCGGCGTGAAATCGGTGGACGAAATCGCGGGCCGCATTGCCGAAATGCTGGAGATGCGCATGCCACAGGGGTTGATCGGCAAGCTGAAAATGCTGCCCAAGCTGGCCGGCATGGGCAACTACTTCCCCAGGATCGTCTCCGGTGGGCCCTGCAAGGACGTAATCCGGAAAGGGGATTTCTCCTTGAAAGATCTGCCGGTTCTGCATTGCTGGCCGGGCGATGGCGGACCGTTCATCACGCTCCCCATGGTCTTTTCCAACAATCCGGACACCGGCAAGCGCAACTGCGGCATGTACCGCATGCAGGTCTACGACGAAAAGACCACGGGCATGCACTGGCAGACGCACAAGCAGGGCGCCGAACACTACAGAAAGCACGTCCGGGCGGGCAACGCACAGCGCATGGAAGTAGCCGTGGCCATCGGCGCCGATCCGGCCACCATGTACTCCGCCATCCTCCCCCTGCCGCCGGACCTGGACGAAATGATGATGGCCGGTTTCATCCGCAACCGCCCCGTGGAAATGGTGCAGTGCGAAACCGTCGATCTGCAGGTGCCCGCCAACTCGGAGTTCGTCCTCGAAGGCTACGTCGAGCTGGGCGAGAGCCGCCTGGAAGGCCCGTTTGGCGATCACACCGGTTTCTACTCGCTGGACGACCAGTACCCGGTGTTTCACGCGCAGTGCCTGACCCACCGCAAAAACCCGATCTACGCCACCACCATCGTCGGTCCGCCCCCCATGGAAGACTACTTCATGGGCAAAGCCATCGAACGGATCTTCCTCCCGCTCATGCGCCTGCAGCTGCCGGAAGTTCGCGACATGTGCATGCCGGCCGAGGGCGTCTTCCACAACCTCATGCTGATCTCCATCCGCAAGTCCTACCCCGGCCAGGCCCGCAAGGTCATGCACGCCATCTGGGGACTGGGGCAGGCGATGTTTTCCAAGGTCATTGTTGTCGTCGACGAGGATGTCGACGTGCAAAATGTCAGTGAAGTGGCCTGGAAGGCCCTCAACAACATCGACCCCCAACGCGACATCGAGTTCGTCATGGGACCGGTAGACTCCCTGGATCATGCCAGCCGTCTGCCTGACTTCGGATCCAAGATGGGCGTCGATGCCACCCGCAAGTGGCCCCAGGAGGGCTTCACGCGCCGCTGGCCGGAGGTTCTGAAGATGAGCCCGGACGTCGTCAGCCGCGTCGACGACCTCTGGAAGCGCGCCGGCCTGTGATCCGCATCAAGCTTCGGAGCGCTTCCGGCCCTCAATTTGCTAACATGGAAGTGTTGCGGCGCCTGTAGCTCAGTCGGTAGTAGCGCCAGATTGTGGTTCTGGATGTCGTGGGTTCAAATCCCACCAGGCGCCCCATTGCCCGCCACCACTGCCGTTAGCCGGCCCCTTCCCGTAAGAGCCGTTCCAGAGTGTACTTCGGACACACGTGGTTCGCCAGGTAGTCCTGAACGCTGGTCGCCACCCGGCGGATGTGCTTCTCAATGGAGGGTTCCAGGCAGCGGCCCTGCGCATCAAAGACCTTCTGCACGTTGGCGACCGAAACCGCCATGGGCAGGGCCAGGCCGCCGACGTGGCTGACCACGCCGCGCAGCGCTTCCAGGGACTTGATGGCGCCGATGGCGCCTGCGGCCACACCCAGCAGCGCCACGGGTTTGCCGGCCATGGCCGAAGGGAAGCTCATGTTCTCGATGGCGAGCTTGATAACGCTCGAGAAACTGCCGTGATACTCCGGGGTGGCCAGCACGATGGCCGCGGCTCCAGCGACCAGGCGCTGCAACTCCTCGGCGCCCGCTGAACTGGCCGCCGTGCCTGGCAGAGGCAGATCGAGCTCACCCGGATTAACGACGTCTACCGGAAAGCCAAGCTTTCGGAACTCATCGGCCACCAGGGCGGAAGCCATCGCGGTATAGTTGCCGGGCCGGGCGCTGCCGTTGACAATGACGATGCGCGGGCCGGATGCGGAGTTGTCCATTCCAACTTGGATGTAGCCCCGGGCGGCAGGGCTTCGGAATCGTGCCGCTTCGACGCCGAACCCCAGCGCGGCCAGCCCCACCCGCCGAAGCCGGATCAGCCCATGGGGCGATAATGGTTAGATCATGTTCAGCGCCATCCGCGAGCAACTCGACACGATCTTTCGGGAAGATCCGGCGGCCAAGAGCGTCCTGGAGATCGTACTCTGCTATCCCGGCTTCCATGCCATCCTGTTGCACCGCCTGGCCCACCGGGTGTTTCGACGGGGCTTCACCACCTCGGCCCGCTTCATCAGCCAGTGCTCGCGCTTTCTCACCGCCATTGAGATCCACCCGGGCGCTCAGATCGGGCGCCGGTTCTTCATTGACCATGGCATGGGCGTCGTGATCGGCGAGACCGCTATCATCGGCGACGACTGCCTCCTCTACCAGGGCGTGACGCTCGGCGGAACGGGCAAGGAGTCCGGCAAGCGCCACCCGACTCTGGGCAACCGCGTCATCATCGGCAGCGGCGCCAAAGTTCTGGGCAACATCTTCATCAGCGACGATGTGCGCATCGGCGCCGGCTCCGTCGTCCTGAAACCCGTGCCGCCGCACTCCACCGTCGTGGGCATCCCCGGCCGCGTCGTACGCAGCCGCACTGACAATGAGGAGACCCTCGAACACGGCCGCCTCCCTGACCCCGAAGGGCAAGCCATCGAGCAACTCACCCAGCGCCTGGACCAGTTGGAGGCCTTGGTCAGCGAACTAGCCGCCAAGCGGAACGCCGGCTGACAATGCCGCGTCCGGCCAATCAAACGCAAAGCGCAGGCTCTGCGCGGCCGTGTGCCGCACCTCTTCTTCGCTGAAGCCGAACACATCCCGGACAATCTCATACTCCCGCAGCAGGGTTGTGTGAAACATCGGCGGATCGTCGGTATTCAGCACCACCGGCACACCGGCATCGTACAGGCGTCGCACCGGATGGCTGGCGAGCGATTCCACCGCGCCCGTGCACACGTTGCTGGAGATGGAGACCTCCAGGGGAATCTGCCGGTCGCGCAGGTGCTTCACCAGCAGCGGGTCGTCGATGGACCGAATCCCATGGCCGATTCGCTCAGCGCCGCATTCCAGGGCGGCCCACACCGATTCCGGCCCCACCACCTCGCCCGCATGCGGCGTCAGGTGCAGGCCGTTCTGTTTCGCGTAGGCGCAGATGTGGCGGAAGTCCTGAATCGGGCCGTTGCGCTCATCTCCGCCTAAGCCAAAGCCGATGACGCCGCGCCCGCGGCACGCCACGGCCGCCTCTGCCACACGCTCGGCCAGTTCCACGCCCAGGTGCCGCACGGCATCGAAGGAGAACCGCACTCTGATCGCGCCTCGCTCCGCCTCCGTGGCGATGGCGTCAAAGATCGGCGCAAACTCCTGCTGGCGCCACAGCATCACACCCACGCTGACGATAATCTCGGCGTAGACGACGCCCTGCGCCGCCAGGCTCTCGATCAGCCGCCGCGTGATGAGCCCGTAGTGCGCCGGCTCCAGCAGATGCAGGTTCACCCACTTGTAGGCCAGCAGGAAACCCATGAAGTCCACGTACTGATAGCGCGCGTGGATCTCTTCCAGTGTGCGCGTTGGATCGATCTCCCGCAGCGTCTCCGGCTGGACGGAACCCTCCAGGTGCACGTGGAGTTCGGCCTTACTGAGTGAACGCAGGTCCATGAACTGCCATAATAGCCCCATGAAGCCCGGCGAGTTGGATGCGATTGCGGGTGGGTATCATGGTGATCCCTTCGCGCTGCTTGGTCCGCATGAGGACGGCGAAGGTTGGATTGTCCGCGCGCTGCTGCCACAGGCTGCCAGCGTGTCGTTGCGCCTCGCTGACGATTCACTGGTCCCGATGGAGCGAGTCCATCCCGGCGGCGTGTGGCAGGCCCAGTTGGAAGCCCAGCCCGGCCGCTACCGCATCGCCATGGAACTCCAGCGGGGCGGCGCCGAGGAGATCGAAGATCCCTACCGCTTTCCGGAGTTGCTGAGCGATTTCGACATCTATCTGCACGCCGAAGGCACCAACTACGAAGCCTGGCGCAGCATGGGCGCGCACCTGATGGACATCGATGGCGTGCCAGGCTGCCGCTTCTCCGTCTGGGCCCCCAATGCCGAAATGGTAGGCGTCTCCGGCGATTTCAACCAGTGGGATCCCTACCGCCATCCCATGCGCAGCCGCAACGGCGGTCTCTGGGAGTTGTTCATCCCCGGCGTGCGCGTGGGCGAAATCTACAAGTACTTCGTGCGCTCCAGGATCTTCGGCGCAGCGGGCCTGAAGTGCGATCCATACGGTTTCGCCTCCGAGAAGCCGCCCAAGCAGGGCTCAGTCGTTTGGGACCTCGCCCGCTATCAGTGGAAAGACCAGCAATGGATGGAGCAGCGCGCCCGGACCCAGTGGCTGGAGCGGCCGGTGAGCTGCTACGAAGTGCACCTGGAGAGCTGGATGCGCTCGCCCGACGGCGAGCCGCTCACTTATCGGGAACTGGCCGCCAAGCTCGTGCCCTACGTCAAGCGCCTGGGCTTCACCCACATTGAGCTGATGCCGATCATGGAGCACCCTTACTCCGGATCATGGGGCTATCAGGTCGTGGGCTTTTTCTCGCCCACCGCCCGGTTCGGAAATCCCGACGACTTCCGCTTCTTCATCGACGAATGCCACCGGCAGGGCATCGCCGTCATCGTGGACTGGGTACCGGCGCACTTCCCCAAGGACGCCCATGGCTTGGCCCGTTTCGATGGAACGGCCTGCTATGAACATCAAGATCCCCGCCTGGGCGAGCACAAGGGGTGGGGCACCCTGATCTTCAACTTCGGCCGCAACGAGGTGCGGAACTTCCTCATCTCCAACGCCATGTTCTGGCTGAAGGAGTATCACATAGACGGCCTCCGCGTGGACGCCGTCGCTTCCATGCTGTACCTCGACTACGACCGCGAACACGGTGAGTGGCTCCCCAACAAGTACGGCGGCAACGAAAACCTGGAAGCAATCGATTTCATCCGCAAGTTCAATGAAGAGGCGCACACCGTAGCCGGCGCAGTAACCATTGCCGAGGAATCCACCTCGTTTGCCGGCGTTTCCCATCCCGTCTACGCCGGCGGCCTGGGCTTCACCATGAAGTGGAACATGGGCTGGATGCACGACATGTTCGCCTACTTCAAGTCAGATCCGCTCTTCCGCCGCTACAACCACAATCACATCACGTTCAGTCTCGTCTATGCCTTCACGGAGAACTTCCTGCTGCCCATCTCGCACGACGAGGTGGTGCACGGCAAGTCATCGCTCATCGGCAAGATGCCGGGCGACGAGTGGCGGCGTTTCGCCAATGTCCGCGCATTCCTCGGCTACATGTTCGGCCACCCCGGCAAGAAACTCCTGTTTATGGGTTGTGAACTCGGCCAGTATGAGGAGTGGAACTGGCAGGGGCAGATCCGCTGGGATCTGCTGCAGTACGCGCCGCACAGGGGTCTGCAGGACTACCTGCGCGAGTTGAACTATCTCTATCAGAACGAGCCCAGTCTGTACGAGGTGGACTTCCATTGGAAGGGCTTCGAGTGGGTCGATTTTCACGACCTCGACGGCAACGTCATCAGCTTCGTGCGCCGCGCCAAGGACCCTGGCAACTTCCTGCTGTTCGTCTGCGCCTTTGCGCCCCAGGTGCGCCACAACTACCAGGTGGGCGTTCCTTGCGAGGGCGTCTACCAGGAGATTCTGTCGAGCGACGCTGAGCAGTTCGGCGGCAGCGGCGTCCGCAACCACGAGCCCGTCCGCGCCCAGCAGGGCGAGGTGCAGGGCAAGCACCACTTCATCGCCATCACCCTGCCCCCGCTGGCCGTCGCCGTGTTCCGGCGCGTGTCGGATTAGCACCGCGTCCGCGTGAATGAGTGCCGAGGGTGTAAAAAGGATTGTGTAAACGCGGTTCTCCGGCAAGTACGACCATAGGAGAACCAAATGACAATCAGAAAAAACCTCGGCGCTCACGAGAAATGACCCACCTCTGCTCATTTAGAGTTGCCCACGCCGAAAACAGGTTCTGCCACGTGGCGTGGTGCGGGGC
>JBBQLF010000229.1:0-7095 GCA_038327695.1 Bryobacterales bacterium | reverse complement strand
GTGCAGGCGGGCGTTTTGCGGACGAGGGCGTCCGTGGTGTTGGCGGTGTGGGGGGCCATTGGGTTCGGATGGTGGAAGGTGCTGGGGTTGTGGTAGGGCGGGGCGCGGGCAGTGCAGGCGGGCGTTTTGCGGAAACCGCTTGCTGACGCGCGCGGCTCGGATCAGAGGCTCGGACGAGGGCGCCGGCGCTACTTTCGGGTGACTAGCTGACCGCTTCGACTTCGACCTTGTTGGAATCGCGCTGGTGGCGGAGCTTGGCCTGGTGCTCCTGCCAGAGGGTGGAGCAGCCGGCCCAGAAGTAGCCACAGACGAAGATGGAGAGGAAGGGCAGGGCGAAGAAGTTCATCACCTCAATGCTGTAGGCGACGATGGAGAGGAAGAAGAGGCCCATGCCGATCTCGGCGAAGGGGAGCCAGCCGGATTTGCGCTTGTATGTGACGGCTCCGAGGTTGGATCCGGCTGCGCGCGGGGCGTACTTGGGGGTGCGGACGAAGGACGATTGCTGGCCGCGGAGGGCTTCCAGAACGGCTTTGGTGTTGGAGATGGTCAGCGCTACGCCCATGGCGAGCAGGAAGGGCAGGATGAAGATGGCGCGCTTCCAGGTCTTCGGGTAGAGTTGCTGTTCGGCCAGCAGATAGAACGTGACGACGCTCCAGAAGGAGCAAATGATGAGCGGGACGTCGACGATGGCCATCTGGCCCCAGCCGATATAGAAACGGACCATCATGACGGGCAGCATCAGGGCGGAGACGATGACCATGAGCGGGTAGCTGAGGTTGGGCGTGAGATGGAACCAGGCCTCGGCCTTTTCGCGCCAGCCGATATTGGAGCGCATGATGGCGGGCAGGAGCTTCATGGCGACCTGGGTGAGGCCCTTGGCCCAGCGCTGCTGCTGCACCTGGAAGCCAAAGGTATCGACAGGGAGCTCGCTGGGACATTCGATCCAGGGCAGGTACATGAAGTGCCAGCCTTTGAGCTGGGCGCGATAGCTGAGGTCCGAGTCCTCCGTGAGCGTGTCATGCTGCCAGCCGCCGGCATCGTCGATCATGGTGCGGCGGAGAATGCCGGCCGTGCCGTTGAAGTTGAAGAAGAGACCCTGGCCGAAACGGGCGACGTGCTCGAGGGCGAAGTGGCCGTCGAGCATGAGGGCCTGGACTTCGGTGAGGAGGCTGTGATCGCGATTGAGGTAGGTCCAGCGGGTCTGGACGACGCCGATGGTGGGATCGGAGAAGAAGTGCATGGACTTCTCGAGGAAGTCTTCGGGCGGGATGAAGTCGGCGTCGAAGACGGCCATGAATTCACCCTTGGCGAGGGCCATTCCGTTCTGCAAGGCGCCGGCTTTGTAGCCGGTGCGGTTGGTGCGGTGAACGTATTCGATGGGGTGGCCCTGTGCCTGGAGGCGGGCGACGAGGGCTTCGGTGTAGGGGTGGGTGTCGTCGGTGGAGTCGTCGAGGACCTGGATTTCCAGGAGTTCGCGGGGATAGCGGACCTTGAGGATACCTTCCAGCAACTGGTCTACGACGTTGCGCTCATTGAAGAGCGGCAACTGGATGGTGACGCGGGGCAACTGGTCAAAGAGCCTGGCGGGCGATTGGGGAATGCGGTGACGGTACTTCAGGTAGCCACGGACGACGGCGTAGCGATGGGCGCCGTAGATGGCGAGGATCCCGAGGAGGGTGAAATAGGGGATTAACAGGAGATAGTCGAACCAATCGAGCTGATGGATACCGGAAAAGGTATTGTCAGTGAGGGTTCGCGCCCATTTGTCCAGCTTCGACGGAGCGACTAAGAATGCCAATGAGCCGATGAGATCCATAGGTTGCGGACCACTCCTGACCGGCGTTACGGGAAACCGGAAGGCGACGTGGCGCTTACGAACACAGTACTACGTACCAATTTTCATTCTACACGATGGGGGGCTGGGAGTGGACTCTTGTCACATGCAAGATGAGCCTGAACCAACGACTCGATCTTCAATGCCTCCGTGACTGAATTCCTTGAATCTACGGGGCTGGAGCCGAAGCGGACGAGAATCCACTCGCCTTGGCAGAACGAAAGCGCCGAAGGATGGGTCGGGAGTTGCCGGCGAGAGATGCTCGACCATGTGATCCCGTTGAATGAAGCACACCTGCGGCGGCTCGTCCGTGAGTATGTCGAGTAGCATTATCTGAACGGTAGTCACGATTCGGTGAAGAAGGACTCACCATGCCGACGTGCGGTTGACGCCAAACCAAACGAGGGCGCCGAAGTGATCGCGCTTGATCGCGCTGGCGGTCTGCACCATCGCCAGGCTTGGCGCCGAGATGCCTGACCAGGCAGACCTAAATAGAACGGACGCAATGAGGCCGCTCGGGCAGCCTTAAACGGTAGAGGTATGCGGCGCCATCGACGGCGGCCATGGCCCATTTTGCTCCGTACGCCCGCAGTTTGTGCCTCGCCGCTCTGTGTCGCGCGGTGATCTTGTGAGACAAGCCCGCTGCTCTCGCCGTTACGGAACGTTACGCGGGGCCGACGACGAGCATTTGGCTGCAGACAATACTCCCGCGCCCTATTTGAGTGTTCTATTCATCTGGTGGCAGGCGCTTAGCTCCGGCGCTCGGCAAACAGGGTCTCCTTCCACGCTCCTCTTCATAACGAGGACGGCTCGGCATTCTCCCCCCGCGTTCCACCCAGGCCGGTGGGAGCGGTGACCGGGCGCCGCGCAGATAGAACGGATTAGCCTTGTGTTATTCTTGATAAACACGTACATTAACGTGATGGGTCCGGCGAACTCGAGAGCCGGATTGAGCCGTGACTTTGTGGAATGCCGTCTGGGGGCAGGCCCGGCTCTGGTGGCAAGGAGGTCGCGATGAACCCGATCCTGGGACAACTGATGGCGCTTACGGCTGCATTGAAACCAGCGGCCGGCGCGACGGACCGGGAGTTGGCGAAGCTCCGGCGATTGATTGCCGCGGTCCTGTTCCAGCAGAATCCCGGCAACGCCGTCCCCGCCGATCCGTCCATCGATCCCGCCATTGCCGAGGCACTGGCGGAGGGCGCGGCGCTGGCGGCCGCCATGACGGCCGGCGGCACCCGCATGCGGTTCGTGCAGGAGAGCGAACTGACCCCCATTGCGGGTGCGGAGATGCCGTCGGAGGTGCTCGGCCCGTTCCTCGACTCCACGGGCGTGCTGGTGCGGTTTCTCATCTTCGTCAACGCGCGGTTTCAGTCCGTCCGCCAGCGTTTGCCGAACAACAATCCGTCGCCGGAAGCCACCCTGCTGCTGCCGTTGGGGGCCACTTCGGCGGATGGCAACCTGACATTCGAGATTCCTGCCGGGACCATCTGGATCCGGGCGCGCTTCCTGGTGGCGGGCGTCGCCGGATGCGCCGGCTTGCGGATCGCCCGCGGCACGCTCTCGCTCAGCCAGCCCGCCAGTGTCGTTAGTGCCGGGCTCATGCTGTTGCCTGCCAATGCGCAGTGGGCCCTCTCCGTGGAGCCGGAGCAGCCGCCAGCCGCCGAGGCGGGCGGCTCCGATGTCAACGGCGCCGCCATCACCCTGCCGCAGAGGCTGGAAGTCCGGTCCTCCGGGGCTGCTGCCGCGAAAGGCGCGATCGGGCTGGAAGGCTTCGGGTCCACCCTGGCGTTTGAGAATCCATCCGGCGCACCCGGCAGCGGCGGCGTCTCCATCGACTTTCCGTTCGACACGGCGGGCATGGAATGGGCAATTGCCGGTAACCGTTCGGCCGCGGCTCAACTTACTGGTGGCGCCCGGGTGGCCGTGGCCGCCTGGTCGCTACCCGTCAACAACGCCGCCTCCAACACCTTCGGTGAAGCCCTACACGGCGGCTCGCTCATCGTGGGACTGCGCGGCGCCATCGCTCTGCAACCGGCCGGCATGACCGGCGGCGCCTTCCGCCTGGCCGAATCCATCCTCACGGCCAGCACACGCTCCATCGCGTTGGAAGGCCGCCGGCCTGACGCTACCGGGCGCATCGAACTGGATCTTTGGCGGCCTGCGGTCAGCCGTTTCAGCTTTGGCGGCAAGCCAATCGGGCGGGTGCTGTTCGCCAGCGAACGCAATCGGGGTGATCTGGTGCGCGTCCACGAAGGCGGCAGCCTCCGCAATCGCTGGGATCTGCCGTTGGCTGCGACGGGCGAACCATTCGGCTTTGAGGGCGGCTTGGAGGATTTCTCGCTGCTCGCCCGGGAGGCGGGGCTCTTCCTGGCCTGCGTCGCCCACCAGGAGGACGATGGCCACGCCGCGGGATTGGCGCTGGAAAACGTCTATCTGACTGTGCACCAACCCGGCCGGCTGGCCGTGGCCGGCGCCTACGATGGATCGGTATCGGTGGCGGACGGCACGGCGATCCTGTCGTTCGGTGTAGTCCTGGCTCAGCCGGCCTTTCCCGATCCCTACGCGGCCAACTGGACCGTGCCGGACAACAACCAGGCGCGGGACGCCGCCCTTTCGGTCTCGCTGTCCTGGAAGGCCTCCCGTCCACCCGCCATCCTCACCCGGCTGGAGCACCCCGTCCTATTCCCGGAGATCGGCGCCGGCCGCCTGGACGAGGATGGGACTCTGCGGGAGTTGTTCAACGCTCAGATCGGCGCCCACAGCGAGGGGTTGAGCCTGCTGGATCTCTCCAGTAAGGATCACTTGTTCGGCGTGGCGTTGGAGAGCCTTGGCCATCAGGAGCCCACGCTGGCGGGCAACCGGCTCACCCTTCCACTCCGCAACGTCCGTTTGCTGATGCAGCCGCAGGTCCTCTGGGAGCCAGTGCAGGCGGGCCCCGTCGAGTTGACCTCCACCACCAACGGCGCGCGCACCCTCCTCGGCGCGAACAGCGTGAAGCTGGTGCCTGTTCTGCCCGGGGTGATCTCGGAGGAGTGGACCAGCGCGGCGCAGGGCCGGATCGCCGCCGCCGCCATGTTCTCTCTCCCGTTCGGGTTGCGCGCCTTTGCACGTTTGGATGCGGGCGAGCTCCTTCCGCTGGGCTTTCCCCCCATTGAGGCGTCTCTGCACGAGGTGGACTTTGGGCCGCAGATGACCTCGGCGCGCCAGATCCGTCTGGCTGCCACCGGAAACCGCCCGCCGGGCAAACGCACTGATCCCGCCAGAACCATGACTGGCTCGCTCCGCCAGTTGAAGAACCTGCGCACTCCCAACGCGGCCGGTCTGGGCAGCGTGGTGGACGACCCCATCATCAACGCGCAGATGGCGGAATTGCAGCGCTTCCTGCCTTTGCACCAGGCCGATCTGTCCGGTTATGGCCTGAGCACATTCAGCGACTGGCGCAGGGATGTGGACGTGGGCGTGACCCAGGCGCGATTTGATGTGATGAACGGCCGCACCGCTCTGGAAGTGATCCAGACTCGAACCGTGCTCGCGCCGTGCGAGGCGCATCTCGTGCGGACGGTCGTCATGGAACGGCGCAACTCCGGCAAGGTTCTGCGCTTTGACTCCGGCTGGCTGGCTATAGACGACGGCCTATTCGAGAAGCCTGCCAAGTTCGACAAAGGCGTCGTCATTGCATTCCGCAAGATCCGCCGCGTCCGCGTGCTCACCAAGCCCGCGTTGACGCTCAGCGACGGCTCGGTTTGGCGCGAGGTGCTCTATGACTGCGACGCCGAACTGGAAAACGTCACTGCCAACGGAGTGGGCGGGCTGGTACCGGTGCGCGATCAAGCCGGCTATGTCCAGGTGACACCCACTGGAGTTGGCGCCGCGCCGACCCTGGCCCGGATGGCCGCTTTGTTTGCGGCCGTGGACGGGCCCATCGGCGGCCCGGCCAACTGCGGCATCCGCATCGGCGGCACTCTGGAGAGCCAGGTATCGGGCATCTTCGCCGATGCGGCGCCCAAGGACAACAGCCCGGTTCCCGGTTTTGTCCTGGCCGTCTACGGCTCGCCCAAGCTGCCAAGGGCCGGGCAGTGGAGCTCCGTCAGCATCAACAACGCCACCGGGGAAGCCGCGCCTGTGGATCCCCGTTACGGCATCCCCGTGGTCCGCCGCGACGGCCAGTCCTACATGTTCCGCAACCCGGCTGAAGCCTACCGCGCCAGCCCTGTGACGGACTACGGCCTGCTGATGTCCACCTCGTCCAGCCGCATACTGTTCCCCAAGCCGTCCATCAATCCGGCCGAGCCGCGCACGCTGCGAACGGCCGCGCCCGCGGTGGCGGACCCACTGGCGCTGGCCCAAGCCACCGGCGTGTTCCCGCGCGCCATCTACGCCCTGCGTTGCGCGCAGCTGCCGCAGTTCGACATCTCGGCCGCCAACGACTGGCGCCTGACCAACCCTGAGTTCGACGTCACTCCGCCCGCCCCGGACCTCGCCAAAGGCGCCGAGTGGGCCATCCAGCGCGCCTTTCCGCCTCTGCCCAAACTGACCAGCCTGATTGACTCCGCCGTTGCCGGCAAGCCGTGGGATCTCGGCGTTACGCCCAACGATATCGACATCAACGTCCCGCCGTTCGGCAAGCTCTTCACCATCAAGATGAACTACGCCGCCGTCAGCGGTGCGCTGCCGAAGCTGAAGCAGCCGTCGCTGGATTTCGGTCCGGCGCTCAACGCCGTCAAGGACCTCGTCAACTCGCTCAAGCAGTTTGTCAACCTCGGCTTCGATATCGACGTCGATGTCTCCGCCGGTTCCGGGCCCAGCCCCTCCTTCATCGTGCGGATCACCCTGCGATTCCGCCTGGGTGAAGGCCCGAACGAGCGAATCGATATCGGCATTGGCAAGTTTTACGGCGAGTTTCAGATTCAGGGTCAACTGGAAGCCGCCCTCAGCGGCTCCACCCGCGGGCGGCTACTGGCCGAGTTCCAGGGCGACGTCCAGCAGGGGATCATCCCGCCGTTGGTCTACGCCGGTGGCCTGTTCCGTTTCGCCCTGGAGATCCGGGAAACGGGCCGGCCGCTGATAGAGCTCGGTCTGGGCGTGACCACCTCCATCGGTGGCGACCTCATCAAAGGCCTTCTGGAGGTCGAGATCACCATCAAATACGGCTACACGCTCATCCCGGAGACCCTTCAGCCCGGCGTGCTCCTGGGTCTGGAGGCCCGCGCCAAGCTGCTCGGCGGGCTCATCGGTTTCTCGTTCGCCGTCCAGGCGAT
>JBBQLF010000228.1:0-7111 GCA_038327695.1 Bryobacterales bacterium | reverse complement strand
GTCGTACAATCCGGCCCCGGCCAGCCCCCCCGCCAGCGGGCCCGCAATCGGGATCCACCACGTACCTGTGCCATCCAGCAGCCCGTTGTTGCGGAACCCGGCCAGCGCCGTGAACACCCGGGGGCCGAAATCGCGCGCCGGATTGATCGCATAGCCGTGCAGTTTGCCGAAGGAGATCCCGATGGCAACTACAATCAGCCCAACCAGCATCGGCGTGAGATTGCCGCTGACCGGCTGATTTCTCTCATCGCTCAGGGCGAAGATCAGAAACAGCAGCAGCGCCGTGCCCAGCGCCTGGTCAAACAGACCGGCCGCCGGCACGTCAGGAAACGCCGGAAACGTGGTGAAGATACCGGCGGTCTTCTCCAACAGCGGATCAAAATGCGCCAGCGCCGCGCGGTAGTTGGCGAAGACCAGGGCCGCGCCCGCCATGGCGCCCAGCGTTTGGGCCGCGCAATACGGCGCCACCTTCGCCCAGGAGAAGCCGCGGTACACGGCCAGCGCCAGCGTCACGGCCGGGTTCAGATGCGCTCCGCTGATCTTGCCCGCCGCAAACACCCCGAACATCACACCCAGGCCCCAGCCCAGAACGATGTTCGTGTAGCCGCCGTTGACAACTTCGCCCGTCATGCCCGTGCCAAAGAGCACCACCATGGCGACCGACCCGCACCCAAAAAGAAGGATGATCATCGTGCCGGCGAATTCGGCGATCAACTCGGCGAGCAATCCATTGCGCATGGGCTAGAGCATACTACTCTCGGATGGTCTTTTCCAAGAACTCCAACATCCGCACCTGCATCTCCAGTTTGCCGTGCCCCACTTCCAGGTTCACATAGCGCACCCCGAGCCGCGCGCACGTACGGGAAAGCGAGCCGTCTTCTTCGCCCTTCAGTCCACTCTGCAGCACTACGTTGTAGCCGCCCCTGGCCAGCTTTTCGTAGTCGCCCGCCGTTGTCGCCAGGAAGAACTCGTGCGGTTCACCCGGCTTCGGCAAATGAGTCCGGTCTGAGATTGGAATCTCGTCGCTCACCGAGTAGCCGTCGCTGTTGTTATGCACCGCCACCAGCAATCCGCCCTGGGCCGGCAGCAACGCGGCCAGCAGTTTCGGCCGTTCGGCGTCCAGCCAGTCCAACGCCTTGCCCAGCGCCGCCTGGTCCCAGGACGGGTTGAGCTGCCGGTAGCTGCGTTCCGCCCCCTCCCGCGTGAACATCCGGTTTGGATCCAGCTGGCCGCCGGCCACCGTCACATTCCGCTTGCGCCCGCGCACAATCAGCGCTCCGCCCGTACGCTTCTTGAGGTGCTGGAGCAACGCCTCCCGGGCAGTCGTCTCATTGCCGTGGATGCGCACATACGTCCGCCGGCGCCGCTTGGCGGGCAGGGTTTCGAACTCGATGCCCGCCAGCACCACCACGCCGGGGTGGTGCTCAGTAAGGCCGAACCCGCCCAGGAGTACCGCACGGCGAGTCACGCCTCCGCGGACCATAGTTGCTGAGGCCATATCCTATGAGGATAATAGGTGCGGAGGTTATCTGAATGCTCCTCGCAGCCACCACGCCCGGCGCCGGCCACGAAAGTGGTTCTGAATTCAACCCCTGGCTCGCCGCCGAGACCCGCTTCAACCAGGCCGCCACGTTGCTCGGCATGGACGAAGGACTGCAAAAAGTCCTGCGCACTCCGACGATGGAGATCACGATTTATATTCCCATCCAGCTCGATGACGGGCGGCTGGAGGTGTTCACGGGCTATCGGGTCCAGCACTCGCTGGTGCGCGGTCCGGCCAAGGGCGGCATTCGTTTTGCGCCTGACGTCTCCATTGATGAAGTCCGCGCGCTAGCGTCGTGGATGACGTGGAAATGCTCCGTCGCCAACATACCGTTTGGTGGTGGCAAGGGCGGCGTCATCTGCGACCCGGCGCTGCTCAGCCAGAATGAACTGGAGCGCATCACCCGGCGCTACACGGCCGAACTGATAGACTTCATCGGCCCGGAGCGCGACGTCCCCGCGCCCGACATGAACACCAACGAGCAGACCATGGCGTGGATCATGGATACCTACTCGATGCACAAACGGACCACGGTCACTGCCGTGGTCACCGGCAAGCCGCTGGATCTCGGCGGTTCGCGCGGACGCCCCGCCGCCACGGGCCGTGGCTGCCTGTTCGTCACGCTGCAAGCTCTGCGCCGGTTAGGTATCACGCCGTCGGATGCCAGGGTGGTGGTACAAGGCATGGGCAACGTCGGTGGCAACGCGGCGAGGCTTATGGCTGAAGCTGGCATGAAGATCATCTCGGTGATCGAATACGACGGCGCGCTCTACAACCCGAACGGAATCGATCCCGTTCAAGTGCTGAAGCATCGCGCCGAAACCGGTTCCATCATGGGCTGCCCCGGCGCTGAAGAGATCGATAAACACGAGGCCATTTACCTGCCCTGTGATGTCTTCGTGCCCGCCGCCAAGGAGAACGTGATTCACTCCGGCAACGCCCACCGGCTGCAGGCCAAGATCATCTGCGAAGGCGCAAACGGTCCCACCACGGCCGCCGCGGACCGCATCCTGGAAGAGAAAGGCATCTTCGTCATTCCTGACATTCTGGCCAACGCCGGTGGCGTCACGGTCTCCTACTTTGAGTGGGTGCAGAACCGTCAGGGCTACTTCTGGAACGAGCAACTGGTGAATGAACGGCTGGAAGAGATCATGGTGAATTCCTTCCGCGACGTCGTCACCTACGGTGAGAAGCACAAGGTGCACAACCGGACCGCCGCCTACATGCTGGCGTTGGACCGCGTCGCCTTCGCCATCAAACTGCGCGGGATTTACGCCTAGGTGTCCACCGACGCATCCACGCCGCTGATGCGCCAATACCAGGCGGCCAAGCAGCAGGCGCCCAACGCGCTGCTGTTTTTCCGCCTGGGCGATTTCTATGAGATGTTCCTCGAAGACGCCATCACGGCGTCGCGCGAACTGGAGATCACCCTTACCTCCCGCAACAAGGAAAAGGGTGAGCCCATCCCCATGTGCGGCGTGCCGGCCCATTCGGCCGAAGGCTACATCGCCCGCCTGATCCAGAAAGGCTACCGTGTCGCCATCTGCGATCAGATGGAGGATCCGCGCCAGACCAAGAAAATCGTGCGCCGCGAAATCACGCGCATCGTCACGCCTGGTACGGTCACTGAGGCGGCCCTGCTGCGCTCCCATGAGAACAACTACCTGGCAGCCGTCTACGCCAAAGGCGCCCTGGCCGGCTTGGCCTATGTCGACGTCTCCACCGGCGAATTCCGCGCCACCGAACTGCCTGTAGCCGAGGCTGTTTCGGCGCTGGAACAGCTCAACGTCAGGGAGTTGCTCACACCGGACAACGCCACCGGCACGCCCGAGGGGCGCTGGGTGAAGACGGCCGTGGAGGCTTGGACATTTTCCGTCGACCACGCCGAAGTTTCGTTGAAGGCCCACTTCGGGCTGCTCTCCCTCGATGGGCTCGGCCTGGCCGGCAAGCACCTCGCCGTGGCTGCGGCTGGAGCGTTGCTGTCCTATCTGCGCGAGACGCAGAAATCGGCCCTCGATCATCTCGACGGCCCGTTGTATTTCGATCGCGCCGGCGCCATGCTGCTCGACGCTGTCACCGTACGCAATCTCGAACTCGTGGAGCCGATGTTCGCCGCCGACCTCGACCGCCAGCGCGACTCCACCCTGCTCAGCGTGCTCGATCTCACCTCCACCGGCATGGGCGGCCGCCTCCTGCGCCGCCGCCTGCTGCGGCCCTCGCTGGATCGGACCGAAATCGACTCGCGCCTCGACGCCGTCGCCTGGCTGGCTCAGGCCACCATTGAACGCGCCCGGCTGCGCGAAACGCTGTCTGCGATGCTGGACCTCGAACGCCTTCTGTCGCGCGTCACTGTGGGCACCGCCAACCCGCGGGACCTGCTCGGCCTCGGCCGCACGCTCGCACGGATCCCGCTATTGCGCCCTGCCTTGGAACGCGCCACCGCGCCGCGCCTGATGGAAGTGCTCGCACAACTCGACGATGTGGCCGAACTGCGGGACCGCATTCTCACTGCCATCGCCGACGAACCCCCGGTCACGCTCAACGACGGCGGCGTGATCCGTTCCGGTTTCCATGCCGAGCTCGACGAGTATCGCAACCTCGCCACCAACTCACGCCAGGTCATCGCCGCCATCGAGCAGCGCGAGCGTGAGCGCACCGGCATCGCTTCGTTGAAGGTCCGCTTCAACAATGTCTTCGGCTTCTACATCGAGATCTCCAAGGCGAATCAGCATCTGGCCCCGGCCGATTACGAACGCAAGCAAACGCTCGTCAACGCCGAGCGCTTCACTACACCGGAACTCAAGATTCTGGAAGTGAAAGTTCTCGAGGCCGAGGACAAGGCCCTGGAACTTGAGCGCGCCCTCTTCGCCGAACTGCGCGCCGCCGCCGCTGCCGAGGCCGGCCGCATCCGCATCACCGCCGCCGCCATCGCCGAGATCGACTTCTTCGCCGCCCTCGCCCAGGCCGCCCTCGACAACCGCTACGTCCGCCCGGCCTTTTCGGACTCCGGCGAACTCAAGCTCGTCGCCTCCCGGCATCCAGTCATCGAGAAACTCGCCGAACGCGAGGCCCAGCGCTTCATCGCCAATGATCTCTATCTCGATCGCGACCAGAACCGCATCGCCCTCATCACCGGGCCCAACATGGGCGGCAAGTCCACCTACCTCCGCCAGGCCGCGCTCATCAGCGTCATGGCGCAGATGGGCTCCTTCGTGCCGGCCACCGAGGCCGTGCTCCCGCTGGTCGATCGCGTCTTCACGCGCATCGGCGCATCGGACAACCTGGCGCGCGGCCGCTCCACCTTCATGGTGGAGATGACGGAGACCGCCGTCATTCTGAACACCGCCACCAGCAACAGCCTGATCGTCCTCGACGAAATCGGCCGCGGCACGGCCACCTACGACGGCCTCGCCCTGGCCTGGGCGGTCATTGAGCACATCCACGCCGAAGTCGGCGCCTACACGCTGTTTGCCACCCACTATCACGAGCTCACCGAACTGGCCGGCAAGCTCGAGGGCGTCCGCAACCTCCACGTTTCGGTGAAAGAGGCCGGTGACCAGGTTATCTTCCTCCGCAAGGTCGAGCCCGGCGCCGCCGACAAGAGCTACGGCATTGAGGTCGCCCGCCTGGCGGCGCTGCCGCTCTCCGTCATCGCCCGCGCCCGCGAAATCCTGGCGATTCACGAAAAGAAAGAGCGCACTGTCAGCGAGCAACTGGAGGCGCCGCAACGCAAATCGAAGGCCCCGCCGGCATTCCAGATTCAGCTCTTTGAGCCCGTCGGCCACCAACTCGCCGCCCGCATCCGCGCCATCGATATTGATAACCTGAAGCCACTGGAAGCGCTCCAGATCCTGAATGACCTGAAAGAGGAGCTCAACCGCGAATGATCGTAGCCGGAATCATGTCGGGCACCTCGCTGGATGGCATCGACGTCGCCCTTGTTGAGATCAAGGGCAAGCGTGTCGAAACGCTCGCCTTCCACACCGTTGCCTATAGTCCGGAAGTGCGCGCCGCTCTGCTGGCCGTCTCCAACTGCGACACCCACACGCGCCAGATCGCCCGGCTCCATTTCCTGCTGCCGGAACTCTATGCCGCCGCCTTCAAAGCCTGCTGCAAGAGCGCCAAAATCGACCCCACAACAGTCGGCTTGATCGGCTGTCACGGCCAGACGATTTATCACGAGGGGACCAGGACCGCCGTGCTCGGCCACCAGATCGCCTCCACGCTCCAGATCGGCGATGGCAGCGTCCTCGCCACGCGCACGGGCTGCCCCGTCATCTCGGATTTCCGCCCGGCTGACATCGCCGCCGGCGGCAAGGGCGCCCCTCTGGTGCCCTACGTGGACTACCTGCTGTTCCACGACGAGGAGAAATCCCGCGTCGCCCTCAACATCGGCGGCATCGCCAACATCACCTGGCTGCCCGCCGGCGCCCCGCCGGAAAAGACCGTGGCCTTTGATACCGGCCCCGGCAACATGGTGATCGATCAGTTGATGGCGCACTACACCAATGGCGAGCAGACCTGTGACCGGGGCGGGGCAATGGCCGCCGGTGGCATGGTCCACCCGGATTTGGTTGCCGGCATTTTGCGCGACCCGTTCTATAGCGAAAAACCGCCCAAGACCGCCGGCCGCGAGCAGTACGGCGCCGAGTTCGCCGCCCGCCTCCTCGCTTTCCAGTTGGACCCCGCCGATACCGTCGCCACCGCCACCTACCTCACCGCCGCCGCCATCGCCGACGGTATCACCCGCTTTGCCGGCGGCGAAGACCATCCGCCGGATGAAGTCATCGTCAGCGGCGGCGGTGTGCACAACAAGACGCTCTTGCGCTACCTCCGCGTGGAACTTCCGGAGAGCGAAGTGGTGCGGGCAGAAATCCACGGCATGGATCCCGACGCCAAAGAGGCCGTTGCCTTTGCCATCCTGGCCCACGAATCCTGGCACAAGCGCCCGTCCAACGTGCCGGGCGCCACCGGAGCCAAGCGCCCGGCCATTTTGGGCAAGCTGTCTCTGCCTACTGTTTGACCAGTTCCACGCGCCGGTTCTGCCAGCGGCCCTGCGGCGTGCCGTTGCTGTCGATCGCTTTGGTCGCGCCCAGGCCCGCCGTGCTCAGCCGTGCCGCCTCCACCTTGAATTGCGTCGCCAGGACAGACTTCACCGCTTCGGCCCGCCGCCGGGACAGGTCCGGATTGGCGGCCGCGTTGCCCACCGAATCTGTGTGGCCTTCAACCTAAATCCGGCAGTTGCGACCGTCAGAATCCGCCATCTACGTGTAGCCGCAACTGGTTGCAGCAAAAACGGTTGTCACCCAAAAGATGATCTGCGCAGCAGTTGGAACTTGGTGGCGGCAAACGCCGAACTGGGTGCGGCGGGGGCCGAACTGCCGTTTTTAGGTTCAATCAGCAGGCGCAGGTTGGGGTTCGTCTCCAGGCCCTTGGCAATGGACTGGATCACTGGCGCCGATTCGGGCTTCAGCCGGTCGCTGCCTGTGTCGAACTGAATCCCGTGGGTCACAAAACGGCCAGCCGAGGTGATCACCTGGCTGAAGTCCGGCGCGGATTCGGCGAAGC
>JBBQLF010000227.1:0-7120 GCA_038327695.1 Bryobacterales bacterium | reverse complement strand
GACCTGGGTGACCCTTGCCGATTCACCGGACTTCATGACGGACAGCACGCGCCCGGTTTTTTGAGAGCCGAACTCGAAGGGTAAGCCTAGGTTTGACCAGTGAGACTCGAAGAGGCTTGACCGTTTCGGGCGTAGAATCCTCTCCAAGTGGCTTGATGACATCCACAAGGAGAGGATGTAATGTCAGCGTTATATCAGGGCCTGTCCCATTCAAGATGGGACTGCAAGTGCCATGTTGGGTTCGTGCCCAAGCGACGCCGGAAAGCCATCTTCGGCCGAGCACGCCGGCAACTGGGTGCGATCTTCCACTCGCTGGCTCGGCAGAAGGAGTGCCAGATCATCGAGGGCTACCTGATGCCGGACCATGTGCACATGTGCATCGCTGTTCCACCCAAGCACCCGGCAGCGTCTGTGGTTCGAGCACGACGATCTCACCAACGGAGACGGCCTGGCGGCCCTTGTTGGTGATGGTAGAGCGGCAGAGGTTGCCCTGCCATATCACCTCCACCACGCAGCCGGGCGGCAGGAAGGCCGAGGCGAGGAGCGACATCTGGAACTCTCGTCGTGACAGCATGGGGCCATTATTCCGTGAGGCTATGCCGTGAGGCGCCGGCTGCGATATCATTGGGCGCGAATGGTCCGTTTGTTTGCCGCCTTCCTGTTTGCCCTCTCCCTGCGCGCCGATTGCGTGGCGTGGGTCCCGCCGCCCCAAGGTTCGGCGTGTGTGGCCGAGCATCCCGGCATCTACTGGACCAGCCGGTATCCGGGCTCACTGCCGGTGGCGGGGCTGAACCTGCGGATGGACCCGGCACTGGCCGACCCGGCGTTTCGAACCGGTCTGGACGCTAACGGCGTGCAGCGGTTCTTCTTCGCCATGCCGGGGGAGTACATTCTGGAGCTCTTCCTGTACTTCGCCAACAGCGAGACGGACTCCTGGGTGCTGGAAGTGGGCGACCAGGTGGCCGATGGGCGATTCACGCCGAGCCCGCTGCGGCTGGGGCCATCGAACCGGCCGCGGGTGGTATCGCTGATCGGCGTGGTGAAGGGTGGCGATGACGTGACGGTGCGATCGAACTCGCCCGGGTACATGGTTGTGGGGGCGCGCTGGACCCCACGCGGCGTGTTTGAGGCTGTGCGCGTGCCGCAACTGCTGGAGCGGCTGAGAAAGCTCCAGGCCGATCCATTTTTCGAGGAGCGTTTGTCGAGCCGGGCCGAGCGGATGGCGGAGCTGGCCGAGCTGGCGATGCGCTCGGCCAACCGTGCGGCGGCCGATGAAGCACTACTTCAAGCAACGCGCGCAACTTATTGGATTGCCGCGGAAAACCATCAACCACGCGACACGCGGCGGCTGGTGGAGTTGTTTGATGAAGCCGCCGTGCGGATCGGGCATCACCCGGCGATCCGGGCGATGATTTCGGCCGCGTGCGCCGGGACCGCTCCGGGGTTGCGCGGCGTGGCGCGCGGGCGGTGGTGCGGCACGATTCAGGCGGTGCCGTGGACGGCGCCGGTGGATGTGGCGCTGGACGGGGCGCCGAGGTGGGCCGCGGCGCAGTGGCAGCTCCGCGCGCGCCTGGAGGCGCTGACGGCGTGGTGGGTGCGGCGGCGGCAGCGCGCCAACGGGGAGCTGGGCGGCGGCTGGGGCGACGATGTGGAGATACTGCGGCACTGGGGCCCGCTGGCCCTGGGCCTGGGGTCCGAGGTGGCCGCCGAAGGGATCCGGCGGGTGGCCGAGGGAGTCTGGAACAGCGGGCAGCTCAAGGACGGCTACGAGCGGCAGATCAGCGACGTGGAACATTCCTCCGAGCCGACGACAGACACGCTGCCATTGCTGGCCGCGCTGGCGCCCTTCGACGCGGGTGTGCGGGCCCGGCTGGCTGAAACCGCGGCCTGCGCGCCGTACTGGATTGTGGCGCAGCCCGATGGGCAGTGGCGCTTCCGCTCGTCGTGGTTCAATTGCCGCGAGCACGACCCGAGCCCGGCGCGGGCGTTGGACGTCCATCTCAACACGCGCGCCCTGGGGCCCGCGCTGTGGCATGCGTGGCTGAGCCGCGACCCCAAACTGGTGGAGCTGCTGGCGCGGTACGGCGCAGCCTGGCGCAAGGCACAAATGGATACGAGCCACGGCAAGCCAGCCGGCGTCTTTCCGCCCGTGCTGCGTTCGGGCGACGGCGGATATCTGATCGGATCGGGGCGCTGGGACCAGCCGCAGGCGGAGTGGGACTACTTCCAGTGGTCCGGTGGCTCGCAGGAGGCGCTGACGTCGCTGATGCTGGCGCTGGACGACCTCACAGGCGAGGCGAAGTGGCTGGAGGCGGTTGGGGATGCGGCCGGCGTTCTGGACCGCTGCCAGGCCCATCCAGACGTCTGTACGGCGGTGCGTGGCGCGCCGGAGGCGTTGCTGGAGTACCGGCGCCGGACCGGCGTGGCCGAAGAGCCGCCGGCCGCCACGATTCTGAGCCAAATGGCTATGGCGGCGGCGGAGCTCGACGCCCGGCTGTCTACCAATTTTGACCTGTCCACTTCGGAGGCGATCTATACCGACCGGGTGGCCTACGGGCTGCCGGTGGAGTACAAGCAGCGGCTGTTCGGCGGCGAGGCGCCGCGGGGGGACCGCGCGCCCACTTTTGCCGTGACGTGGCCGGCGGCGAAGGTCCGTTTTGCGCGGGCCGTTTTGTCGGCCGGCAGGCGGCAGTTGACGGCCCGGTTGTACAACTTCGAGGGGGAGGCGGCGATGGCGCCGGTGCGGCTGTGGCGGCTGGACCCGGGGACTTACCAATGGGAGTGCGGGGGCCGGACGGGCCGCTTCGAGGTGGTCTCGTTGCCGGTGGATGTGGCTGTTCCGGTTGCGGCCCGGGCGGAGGCCGAACTGCGGATCAGCCGTCTGCCTTGACGAGCACGAGGCCGGCGCCGAGACCGGCGGCGAGGCAGAGCCAGGCGAACCAGTCGCCGAAGCGCGTATAGGGGGTCTTCGCGCTGACCCAGCCGAAGCGCAGGCGGCCGGTTGTGCGCTCGAATGGAGGCAGGCGGTCCCAGAGGCGGCCGGCGGGGTCAATGGAAACCGTGATGCCGTCATTGGCGGGCCGGAGCAGCCAGCGGCGGTTCTCGATGGCCCTCATGCGGGCCAACAGGAGATGTTGTTCGCGGGCCGCGCCGCCGCCGAAGTAGCCGTCGTTGGTCAGGTTGACGAGCAGTTCAGCGCCGTTGGCGGCGGCGGTGCGGACGTAGTGCGGAAAAGCGGATTCGTAGCAGATGAAGGCGCCGAAGCTGTGCCGGCCGAGGGGGAAGACCTTCATGCCGGGCCCGGCGGCGTAGTTGCCCGCCTCGGTGGAGATTTTCTGGATCCAGCCGAAGCCGGGTGGGATGAACTCGCCAAACGGAACGAGGAAGGTCTTGTCGTAGCGGCCGGCCAGGCGGCCGGTCTCGTCGATGAGGAAGGCCGAGTTGAGGGGGTCTTTGGCGGCGTTGAAGGCGACGCCGCTCATCAGCAGGGGCGAGCCGGTCAACCGGGCCGCTTCACCGGCCTGGAGGCGGAGTTCGGAATCCTCGTAGTAGTAGATTGGCGCCGGCGCCTCGGGCCAAAGCAGCAGGGCGGGTTTGGGCTGATCGGGTTGCAGTGCTTCGGCGAGAGTGCGTACGGCAAAGTCGTTTAGCATGCGGCGCATCTCGTCCATACTCCAGGGCGTGCCGGCCGGGACGTTGGTTTGCAGTGCGACGGCTTGGGCCGACGGGGTCTGACGCCACTCGACGGCCGGCAGGGCCCAGAGCAGCGGCAGGGCGGCCAACCAGAGCAGATGGAGGCGGCTCCGCCGCAGGGCTACCAGAGCCAGGCCGCCAGCCAATGCCGCGAAGATAAACGACACACCGTAGACGCCGGCCAGCGGGGCGGCGCGCAGCGGCAGGCTCATTTCGACGCCGGCATTGCCGAGCGCCAGCCAGGGGAAGCCGAGCGGCCCGTGGGTCCGCTCCAGGCCCACCCAGAGCGCGGCCACGGCCGGAATGGCCCAACTGCGGCGCATCAGCGGGCCGGCCAGGCAGGCGAAGACGGCAGTGTGCAACCCCTTGGCGGCGGCAAAGAGGAAGAGCGCGAGCCAGCTGAGCGGGCCGGTGAGGCCGCCGTAGGCCGCCAGGACGTCGCGGATCCAGTAACAGACGGCGGCCCAGTAGAGGAGCCCCGACAGCCAGCCCCAGGCGAAGCGGTGGCGGGCGTCGGGTTCCCAGGCGGCGGCGTAGAGGATGGGCGTCAGCGCGACCGGCGCCAGCCAGGTCCAGCTCAACGGCGGGAACAGCGCGGCCAGCAGGAGGGCCGTGCCGAGTGAGCCGGCCAGGGCGATGTGCCAGAGGCGCATCAGAGGCCTGCCGCGGACGCCTGGCGGGCTGAATCGTTGACCAGATCCGCCATGTAGCTGGAACGGACAAAAGGCCCGGCGAAGACGTGCTGGATGCCGATGGACTCGCCATAGGCGGCCCAGCGCTGGTAGCGGTCCGGCGGGACGTGCTCAGCCACAGGCATATTCCGGCGCGAGGGCTGGAGGTATTGCCCGATGGTGGCTACCTGGACGTGGGCCGCGTGCAGATCCCGGAGCAGCCCGTTCACGTCTTCCTCAGACTCGCCCAGGCCGACCATCAGGCCGGACTTGGTGAGGACGCCGGGGGCGTGGCGGCGGGCAAAGGCGAGTACGTCCAGCGACTGGCCGTAGCGGGCCTGCGGGCGCACCTTGCGGTAGAGCCGCCGGATGGTCTCCATGTTGTGGTTGAAGACGTGCGGCCCGGCGTCGAGCACGCGGGTTACGGCGGCGGTGTCGCCGCAGAAATCCGGTGTCAGGACTTCCACGCGCGCGCCGGGCAGGGCGCGGCGGACCTGGCGGACGGTCTCGGCGAAGTGCGTGGAACCGCCATCGGGCAGGTCGTCGCGATTGACGCTGGTGATCACGACGTAACGGAGGTTCATGGCGGCGGCCATGGCGGCCACGTGGGCCGGTTCCTCCGGATCGAGCGTCATTTCCTGTTTGGCCGGCGAGCCTTTGGGAACCGAGCAGAAGCCACAGCCCCGCGTGCAGAGGTTGCCGAGGATCATGAAAGTGGCGGCGCCGCGATGGAAGCACTCGTGGAGATTGGGGCAACGCGCCGACTCGCACACGGTGTGCAGATTCAACTTGCGCAGGCCGTTCTTCAGGAGCTGCACCGAGGGGAAGTGCGTGTCTGGCTTCCTGAGAAAATCAGGCAGTCGCAGCCGCTTCGGGCCCGGCTCCAACTGAACCAGCGGCGTCATCAATACTTGACCGGATATGGGCTCTTCACCCCGATCTCGTTGAGCTTGGCGCGGGCGGCGGCCTGCTCTGCCTTGGTCGCCAAGGGGCCGATGACAACCCGGAACAGTTCAGGATTCTTAGGCACGGGCGTGACGTAGCCGGTCAAGCCAGTCTTGTTCCGGATCCCGATGAGCATCGCTTCGGCATCCGGGCGCCTGGTGGCGGCGGCTTGCAGGTAGCTGCCCGGCGGCGGGGTGGCGGCGAAGCCGGACTGATCGGCAGCCGGGGCGGTCTTGGCCGGCGGCGGCGGTGGGGCGGCCACCGGTTTGGCCGGAGCTGCCTTCTTGGTGTCGGCCTTGGCGTCAGCTTTGGTCTCGACCGGGGCAGGGGACTTCGGCGCGGGCGCGGGTTCGGCCTTGGCGGCCTCCGAGGTCGCCGGCGCCGCGAACGCCCCAGCAGGTGGATCGAGGGTGGACTCAGTCTTTTCACCGGCGGGCGCGGGTTGCCTTACGGACGCCGAATCCACGGCCAGGGGCTGCTGCTCCTGGGGAGGCTTCTGGGCTGTGGCCGGCAACGGGCCGGTTGTGCGTCCCGCGAGGAAGCCCATGGCGAAAAATACGCCCAACAGCACGATCACGAGAAACAAGACGCTGAGAAGTTGCTTGTTGCCTAGGATCAGCTCGAATTCGCCGTCGTCTCTGCCCGCCATTGTGCCTGTTACTCCTCCACTGGATGTTCCGTGTACGGTTACCGCGCCGGGCCGCTAGACCTTACACCTTACTGTCGAGGATAAACCCGTAACGGGCGCCGGCACAACCGGCGCGTCGCAGGCCGGGGTTACCCGCTATCCTGGCGGGTATGGATTCGGTCCAGTTTGCCTGCCAACCCGGGTGTATCCGCTGCTGCGATGTCCTTGGCTACGTTTACCTGGCCGAGCAGGACCTGCTGCGGGCCGCGGCCCACCTCCAGTTGACGCCGCAGGAGTTTGAGCGCCGCTATGTGTATCGCACGCGCCACCTGCTGCGGCTTCGCAAACCGAAGACGAAACAGTGCCATTTTCTCAACGGGGACGGTTGCGCGATTCACCCCGCCAAGCCCACCCAGTGCCGGCGGTTTCCGTTCTGGCCTGAACTGCTGGAGAGCCGCGCGGACTGGCAGGCCACGGCCCGCCGCTGTCCTGGAATTGGGGTGGGGCCACTGATTCAAATTGGGACGGCGCACGAAGTGGCTTCCGAAATGAAACGCGCCTATCCCTCCATGTACGGTAAGTAGCGCGTCCGAACTAGGGACGAATTCGCGTACGTTCAGGTGTTTAGCCACGGTCGGGCGGTTTGGCCCTTCGCCTGCGGGTACTCAGGGCGACATGCTCTCGCCGATCTCTCAAAATTTAGAGCACTACATGGATCTCCTGGCGCAGAGACAGAAGCTGGTTGCCGCCAACCTCGCCAATCTCGACACGCCGGGCTATCGCACCAAGGACCTGGATTTCCAGTTCGAATTCCTGTCGCTGCCCCACGGGGCCACGCCCACGGTGATCGAGCCGGAGGGTCTGAGGGTGAAAAACGACGGCAACGATGTGAGCCTGGACCGCGAATCGCGGCTGCTGGCCGAAAACGCGCTGCGGTTCAACGTTGCCTCCAACCTGTTGCGGAGCGAATTGAAGACGATTCGCAAGGCAATTGATGAGGGGCGTTCCGCATGAGTTTGTTTCAAGTTCTATCCGTCAGCGCCTCCGGCATGGCCTCGCAAAGGCAACGGGCGGAGGTGCACGTCGAAAACCTCGCTAACTCAGAGACTACCCGTACCGCTGAAGGCGGAGCCTACCGGCGAAAAGACGTCGTTCTGGCCAGTGAGCCCCAGGGCTCGCCGTT
>JBBQLF010000226.1:0-7150 GCA_038327695.1 Bryobacterales bacterium | reverse complement strand
GGGGCGCGGGCGGTGTAATCCGCCCGGTTGGGGGCGCTTTGGGGGTACGTATCCGTTGGGGTAAGTGCTGGGGGGGGCGGGCACGGCGGGGGAGAAGTTCGCGACGTACTGGCGGGATGGGACGGGGCTGGATTATGCGGTGAACCGGTATTACTCGCCGCAGATGGGGCGGTTTTTGGGTGCGGATCCGTATGTGGCGAGCGGGGGGGGCGGCGGTGCCGGGGAGTTGGAACCGGTATGCGTATGTGGAGGGGGATCCGGTGAATTACAATGATCCTGAAGGACTGTTCGCGTTACTTGTTTTCGGACCAACCCTGAGCTGGCGGCCGGAGAGACCCCCGGGAGTCGACCCGAACTTCTTCATGTTCAGCAGTAACGGGCCACTTCCTGGCGCCACCGAGAGGGAGGATCCCACTCGCGAAGACGCCGGCATAGGCGCACACCCCGGGGGCGGTGGAGGCGGGGGCGGACTGGCGGAGACGACGAACGTCGAGGCCAAGAGGGAGACTGCCAATGTCTTCGACTGCGCTGCGGACTTCGGAAACAAATACTCATTGGCGGCGGGAGTGGCAGCGATTCTCCCTATCGAGCGGGGTAACCCGGTTGTGAGCATTCTTTTCGGAAACGACGCTTCCACGATCTCCGACATCTTGACCGGACGCAACCGGTAAGGAGGTACAATCCCGGAGATCTTCAGCAATCCCTCGAGGCAGAATGTTGCCAGTATCGCGGTGCGAGCGGTTGGCGTCATGCCTACCGGACCATTTCGGGCAGAATTGGGTGTGAATAGCGCGGGGAGCTTCTTTGCGCGGACATTTGAGCGCCCTACCGTCGCGTCGTCGATCGTGGGGACGACGGTTGGAAGGGGCCTCAGCCTGTTTACCGCGGCAAAAGCCGTGCTTGACATTGCCACTTATGGAATCGGGCTAGCCAGATTCCGGTGAGTGGCAAGGCGACGTGGGGAGACGCGGTCAGGGGCATAATCGGCGCGCTATCGACAGTCGCTATTCTAGCCTTGATTTACGACTCAAGCGTGCCTCGATTTTGGCCGGCCCTACTGACGTGCGCACTTGTGACGCTCTCTTGCGTGGTGACGGCGAAATCAAAGGTAGCAGTGTCTGCGGCAATCATTGCGATTATCCTTTCGAGGGTGCTGATCGCGGTAGCAGCTTGGACTCTTTTCGCCATTCGCGGGTAGCGGTGAGACCTGGGGTTCCTGGCAACTGTAATCGCCGACGCCGGATCGAGGAAGGAGCCGTTCACGTCCGTCCACCATATCTACTGGCAGCCGCTGACCTGGCTCAGCTACATGGCGGACACGGAGTTGTTCGGCTTCAGCCCGATGGCCATCCATCGCACGAATGTGGTCCTGCACGCGTTGACGGCGGTGGCCGTAGCGGTGCTGCTGGCACCGCTCAGGCGCGAATGCACGGCAAAGAGACGGTGGAAGCACCGTGACGGGCGTCGCATTCTGAACACTTCCCGGCATGTCAGTTGTTGACGCAGTACCCATATCTGGTTACTGTTGAATTGTGAAGGCGAGCGAACTGAGGCGATGGCTGAAGAAACAGGGCTGCACGTTCGTCGAGGAATCTCGCCACACGCGCATCGTTCTCGGCTCGAAGGTTTCGCGTATGCCGCGCCACCCGTCGAAGGACATCAAAACGGGGACCTTGCGGAGCATCCTTAATGATTTGGACTTGAAGATGTGAGGACCGAAATGGAACACTATCTGGCATTGTTTGAACCCGACCTGGAAGCGGGCGGCTACGTTGTGACCCTTCCGGATTTCGGCTATGGCGTTACGCAAGGGGAAACCGATCAGGAAGCGATGGAGATGGCACAGGATCTTCTGATGCTCACGATCGGCGACTACATGCGGAAAGGTAAGCCACTACCTACCCCGTCGCGGCGGCGCGACGCCAGGCTCCGTCCCGTTGCGCTGCCGGCCCTGCAATCCGCAAAGGTCGAACTCTACACTGTATTTGTGAACTCCGGTCTGAAGAAAGCCGAGTTCGCCCGCCGCATCGGCATACCGAAGACCCACATCGAACGCCTGTTCTCGTTACGGCATCACTCAAGGCTCGATCAGATCGAAGCTGCATTCGCCGCGCTCGGCAAACGCCTGGAAATCGGGGTCCGCGACGCCGCGTAAGCCTCAGGCGACCAGCGTTCCTGGACTAAGCTGGAGTGCGGTCATCTCTCGCCGGCCAGCATTGCTCTTCATCGCGCTGATCGCGCCTTCCGTCATGACGCGTCCATTCTGGATAATCACGCTGCCTACCGCCTTGGAACCGATTTGCCGCGGGATCACGACCACGCCAGCGTTCGAAGGGGTGCCGCCGCCAATGCGGTCGAGAGACGGGATGCCAGCCAGCCCAGGAAGCGCCGTGCCGTTGTTGTACTGCGGTTGCTGGAAGAGCGAACCGCCCGTCTGAACGAGCGAGAGGGCAGTGACGTTGCCGGGCATGCCGGTCGGCTTCTGGCCGTTGCTCATCCCGTACAACGTGATCAGGTCGCGGATCTGCGCCGACCGGATCGCCAGGTCGAGGTTACCGCCGAAGGCGGATTTCGCGGTGTCGACGATCTGCTTGAGGATGCCCGTGTCGCTGATGTCCACACCGTACGCCGCCTTGATCTTCTCCCGGGCCTTCTCCTGCGCACCTTTGATGAACAGGCGCACTATCCCGGCAGCGAACCCATCGGCCGCACCCATCGGCCCGCCGAACTTCGCGCCGATCAGCGCGCCGCCTGCTGTGTCCTCCCCAGCGCCAAGCCACCCGCCGCGACGCAGCCCATCAATCGCGAGCATTGCACCACCCATCAGCATGGCACCGCCCTTGGCGCCGCCAACGCCCCGGGAGCTGCCCGCTACTTCTCCACCGAAGTCGCCGCCCTTGAGGCCATAGCCGATGTTGCCGAGATTCGTCAGCCAGCCCTTGTAGCTTGCGGCCATCGATCCCAAACCGCCGATACTGCCCCCGGTGCTCCCAGTTTGCGCCGTGGAGCCAACCGTCGTCACCGGCCCGGCGAAGCCACCCGTACCGCCCGGTGCGCCAGGAATGCCAAAGCCTCCAAGCCCCGGCACCGTGCCGCCGCCACCACCGCCGAAGACCGGCACAACACCGATGCCCAGGATTCCGCCCAACTTCTGCAGGGCCCCGCCGCCGCCCATGCCGCCCTTGGTGCCGGTGAAGAGTCGCATCAGGAGGGCGGCCGCCCGGCTCGTCACCACATCCTTGATGGCCGTCAGCATCGCGGTCTTCGGCGAGTTGCCGATGGCCGACCACACCGACTGCGACTTCGTGACGAGCGCATCGAACACGCCGCCAGCCTGTTCCTTCAACGACTGGAAGATGCCGCGGTACTGGTCTGTGACCATCCGCCGCGTCTGCGTCGCACCCTTGATCTGCGCCACATCCACATCGCTCGCGGTGCTCTTTTCGAGGGCGTCCTTTTCGTCCTGGCCCAACTGCCGGATGCGGCCACGGATCTGGTCCTGGCGCGCGTCGTCAAAGATGCCCTTGGCGAGCATGGCGCGTTCCGCTGCCCGGGTATCGGCCTCGGTACGCCGGTCGATTTCCTGGAGTTCGATGGTGGTACGTGCCCGGATGGCGGCCACCTCAATGGCGGTCTTCCTCTGCTCGGGCGCGATCTTGTCCTTCAGCGTCACCGCATCGATGGCTTCGAGGTTCGCCAGCGCGAGATCCTTGCGCTGCCCGACCGCCGACTTCTCCACTCCAAGTTGGGCGTCCTTCCACCTCTCATCCAGTTCAAAGGACTGGAGCCAGAGTTCAAGGTCCTGCCTCATCGGCTCAAGCACGCACTGCTCGAACATTCGAGGCTGGCGCCCGCCCATTGCCTTCCACACTTCCACGATGCGGCGCGCCTCCTCTTCGTTGAACTTCATGTCGAAGGCGGCGATCCGCTCCCGCGTGGCTGCATGGATCTTTTCCAGCGTCTCCGGCGCCAGCGCGAAGTGCCGCACCGCGCCGCTCTTGTCATCGACGTAGGTGGACCGCGCCGCGATCTCGCGCTTTTCCTCCTCGCGGATCTTCTCAATGCCAGCCGCGCTCCTGCATCGAGAGCCGCTCGACGTTCAACCACTCCTGGGCCACAGTGGCCTCCGACTGCGTGGCCTCGATGCTCTTCATCGAATCTTCGATGCGGGCGCGCACGATATCGTGCTCCGCGCTCTTCCGCTCCTCAACGGCGCGCAGGTAGAGTTTCTGCGCCGACTTCCCGGCTTCGCCGCGCTTTTTTCCTTCCGCAACGATCCGGTCGAGCTCGTTCTCAGACAGTTCGGGCTTTGGCTTCTTGGGCTCTAAGTTCCTGGTGTAATCGAGGACGGAATCCTGGACGGATTGCCTGTTGGTCTTCGGTGGAGCCATGCCCTGTTGAAGCCACCATTCCGGCGTCTCGCGCAGGCGGTCGTTGATCCTCTTGATCGTCTCGCCTGTCGTGTTGAGATGCTTGTTGCCCTGTGCATGTTCGAGGAGCTTGTTGCCGCCCCACCAGATAGCGAGTTCCGCAGCCACCGGAGGAAGCAACTGCAAAATGCCCGCGACAGCGACCTCGGCGCCCAGCAAAGCGCCGGTCAGATTGCGCCGGCAACGACAATCGCGGCCTCTCCGAACTTCACCAGTCCATCGGAGTTGTCCTTCAGGAACCCAACGAGCTCGCGCAGATGGCTGACCCACGACCGGAGATAGCCTTGGAACTTCTCCCCAATCACGTCGCGCAATTCATTCACCTCGCGCGCCAATGCCTTGCTCTGCGCCTCCGCACTGCCGGACGCTGCCGCGGTCGCGCCCTGGATCTTCACCGCCTCCCGCATGACGGCGTTGTAGCGGAGCTGGCGGACCTCGTTCTCGTCGAGCGTTTTGCCTGAGAGCTTCTCCTGCAACTCAACTTCCTTGTTCATGTTGAGGAACAGTCCTATGGTGCGGAGGCCGCGGGCCTGGCCCGGCTCGATGGCCATGAGGAGTTTCTCCAGCGCCTCGCCAGCCGTGATGTTCTCGATGGCCGCCGCGTCCTTGGCGACCTTGGCGAGCCCCTGCGCCTTCGACAGATTCATGTCCGAGATGATGAGCCGGTCCACCGCATGGATGGCATCTTCAGTGGAAGCGCCCACTTTCTTCACCTCTTCGACCGCCCCCTTCGATGCCTCCGCGCTCACGCCGTGCACCTTAGCGAGGGCCGCCATCGGCATGCTCAGCTTGCCGGTGTGCGCCGCGTGGTTGGCGGCTTCGATGGTCCACTCCTTGGCCCACTCAAGGGCCTTCTTGATGGAGTCCGCGATCAGGCTGCCCGCGGCTGCACCCTTCACCATGCTGGCGGTCATGCCGTCGATGCCCTGGCCGGCCCCGCGCGCAGCCTTCGTGGCTGCCTGCTCCATGCTGGAGAGCCCGGCGTTCATGCTTTTGATCGAAGCGTTACCCTTGCTAACGTCGACTTCGACTACGAGTTCAAGTTTGTGAGCGTTTGCCATGTTGGTTTAGAACTGAGGCGTGGCGAATTCAGTGGGCGGCACGCCACGGGGAGCAACGGCAACGCCGCCAGACGCGGCGTTCTGGACGTTTCCGGGCATGAGATCGACGAGGAGGAGTCTGCTTGACTCGATACTCGCGTTATGCGAGCATCGAGTCGTGAACGTGATTAGCTCGACGGCCATCAAGAAGTACGTGACTCTTCACGCGGATGCGGCCGAAGAACTGTTGCGGTGGAACAGGGCGGCGAGCCACGCAGTTTGGCGGGATATTAATGAAGTTTGCCTGCACTTTCCAGATGCCGGCCAGTACGAGTCGCTGTTGATTTTCAACATTCGGCATAACTACTACCGCCTGATAGTAAAGGTTGATTATCGGGCCAAGCTGCTGATGGTCAAGGAATTCCTCACTCACAAGGAATACACGCGAGGAGGTTGGAAGAAATGGGCGCGCTAGTAATCGACAACAGGAAGTACGCTCGTGTGTTGGCGAAAGTCCTGCCGCGAGTGATCGCAACGGACGAAGAGCATGAACGCGTTCTGGCCGAGGTCGAGAAGTTGATGGACAAGGGTGAGCATCGTACCGCGGAAGAGGACGCCGCCCTTGACCTGATGGTTCGTCTCATCAAGGATTACGAAGAGGAGCATCATCCGCTGCCCGATCCGAGCCCTCACGAGATGTTGGTGTATCTGATGGAACAACGAGGTCTGAAGCAAGCCGACCTTCTTCCGATTTTCAAATCCAGAGGCTACGTATCCGACGTCATCAACGCGAAGCGCGCCATCAGCAAGGTACATGCCAAGCAGCTTGCCGAGTTTTTCAAGGTCTCGGCGAACCTATTCATCTGACGCGCCAACGTTCTGGGGCCGCACTGAATCAGCGAGTCGAGGTCCGGTTCGTCCCCATCCGGCGTACCGCGGAACGGTGGTTCAACAGGGCCCGCTAAAGGAGAGGCCAGCCTCCCAGACCATGGTTTGACAAAGCGGGGTACGCTGCCGAACCCAGAAGTGCCGCAGGCGCGGTCGTGATTAGCCCATGGTCGTCGCATGACTGTAGGCGCGTCTCCGGCTTGCGGCGGCCCGGCTCCACTAGGAGGTCTCAGGCGTTCTTGAACCACCTCCGGAGGTTCCGCACTTCAAGGCCTGCTCTTGGCCCCATTCATCCCGAGAGCCGAACACGATCGAGGGAATTCCACGACAGTCGCGTGGAATTCGCGTGACTCTGAAAACGCTACTTCTGGGAAGATCGAGGAAACTTGCGGGAACTTGGGGACATTTCGTGGCCGTCGCGTGACTCGCAAGAGCCACACTCGGGCGGTATTCTGGCCACATCGTTTTCGTAAGTGTTTGAAAGGAAAAGGGAGGGAGTTGGTTGCGGGGGTAGGATTTGAACCTACGACCTTTGGGTTATGAGCCCAACGAGCTACCAGGCTGCTCCACCCCGCACTGCTATGGTAGCCGTTTCAGGGTTGCTCCGTCAAGCGCAAGTCTTCTTCGGCACTCGCGAGAAACGACCCACCACTGCTCGCCAAAACTGACCCACTCAGGCCGCGGCCCCACAGGGCGTTTCGGCTGGCCGCGCCACGCGGCATTCGCCGCGGATGATAATGCCACACAAACTGGTTACAGGAAACAAGAGACTTACGCGCCAGCGGCGCGGAT
>JBBQLF010000225.1:0-7172 GCA_038327695.1 Bryobacterales bacterium | reverse complement strand
TCCTGAATACCGGCCCCCACTTGGAGCGCGCCGATATCACGGCCTTTGAGAGCTCTCGCGGGCAATTCGACTTCATCGCTGCTAATCTTACGGCTGCCTACAATTCCACGATATACGCCGAGCCCGGCAGCGCCGCCAAGGTCAGCCTGGTCACGCGGCAGTTCCTCTACCTTCGAACCGAAGAGGCTTTCCTGGTGCACGATCGCGTGGATACCACCAATCCCGCCTACGTGCCAAAGTTCCTACTGCACACTCTGTCCAAGCCGCGCAGTGCCACCGAGAGCCTGCTTGTTGGCAGCGGCCCCGACGACGGGATTCTGGAAAGCCGGGATCACCGGTTCACCAGTTCGCATGGCCGCGGCGTGCTCACGCAGATCGTTTTGCTGCCCAGCGAGGCCCGGACGTTGAAGATTGGTGGTCCGAGTTTCAACGGCTATGTCGAGGCTGACGGCGATCAGTCGAATGGGTTCAATGGAGTCAACCTGCAACCGGAAACTCCGGCGAAGCCGGGTGAGTCGAAGCAGGTGGGCCTTTGGCGGGCGGAGGTAGGGCCCACAACGGCCGGAGATCGGCACCGTTTCCTGAATGTCCTCCTGCCGCGCCTGGCCACCGATTCTCGCGACCTGCCACACGTAGAGAACGTCGAAGCGGGGCCGGACGCTGACGCGGTGCGCGTCGGTGGAACGGTCGTCGTGTTCGCCCGGCGCGCCGAGCCGCTCGCCACCATTGTCCTGCAGGGCAGCAACATCGAGCAGTGCCTTGTGGCCGACGCTAGACGCAGTGGTGCCTATCGGATCGATGGGCGGACCGTTACCGCCAGCCCGGAGGGTGTGCTTGTCATTGCTTGGCCGTCTGGCGCGCGCTCACTAAAGATCGAGGCCGCGGATCCTGGAGCGGCAAAGGAGAGTGTTCAACCATGACCGAGAGAACCATCAGTTCCTGCCTGGTGCTGCTGCTGGCCTTGCCGGCGTGCACCAGTCGCGCGCCGGAGCCAACCGCGAAGACAGCGCCCGTCGTCAAGTACGGCGTCCCCGTGCAGGGCGGTCCCATGGACACACTCCTGCTGAAGGACTACACCCCGGCGTCTTCGCTGGTCGTCCCGCGCACTCGCGTGCCTCGAGCCAGGTTCCCCGTCATCGACGTGCATTCGCATGCATCCATGAGCAATATCAAGTCCCCTGAAGATGTGGCCGCGTGGGTGCGCACCATGGATGCGGTCGGCATAGAGAAGTCCGTAGTCTTTACGGAGGCCACCGGCGCGGAGTTCGACCGCCTGGCTGAGCTCTTCCTGCGTGCCTATCCAACGCGCTTCCAAGTCTACTGCGGGATCGATGTCTCCAGGGCAGACGCACCGGATTACGCCGGGCGCGCCGCCGCCGAACTGCTTCGCTGCTACAACAAAGGCGCCCGGGGCGCCGGTGAGGTGACCGACAAAGGCTGGGGCCTGCAAGCCTCTGAGAAGGGCGCAGTGGCACGCAATCAGCGCCTGCACCTCGACGATCCGCGGCTGGATCAATTCTGGAAGAAAGCCGCGGAGCTGCGCATCCCCACTAATATTCACATCGCCGACCATCCCTCCTGTTGGCAACCGCTCGGCCCCAAACAGGAGCGCACACCCGATTTTCAGAACTTCAACCTCTCCGGAAAAGACGTGCCTACCTATGACGAGCTTCTCGCCAAGCGGGACCGCATGTTGGCACGCCACCCCGGCACGACCTTCATCTTCTGCCACTTCAGCAATCAGGCCAACGACACAGCATCGCTGGCCAAAGCACTGGACCGTTATCCGAACATGTACCTGGATATCTCGGCGCGCGACTACGAGATCGGACGCCAGCCACGCACGGCCCGTGCCTTCCTGGAGAAATACAGGGGCCGGATCATGTTCGGAACGGACATGGGCAGGGATCAAGCCATGTACGAGGGATGGTGGAGGTTGTTGGAAACAGGCGATGAGTACATGCCGGGCCGCATTTGGTGGACGTACTACGGCCTTGAGCTGCCGGCTCCCGTCCTGCAAAGCCTGTATCGGGAAACCGCCCTGAAAGTGCTCAACTTCAAGTGACACGCCCACCCCGCGTGATTCACAACCTGAGGTGGTGGATCGGCAGCGCCTTGCTGGCGTCCACGGTCATCAACTATCTCGACCGCCAGACCCTCAGCGTCCTGGCGCCCTATCTGAAGACAGAGTTCTCCTGGACCAACTCCGACTTTGCACTGCTGGTCATCTCCTTTCGTGTGGCCTACGCGGCAATGCAGACAGTGGCCGGCCGTGTACTTGATACCCTCGGCGCGCGGCGGGGCCTGATTCTGGCCGTATCGTGGTATTCCCTGGCAGCGATGCTAACCTCACTGGCAACCGGGTTTCGGAGCTTCGCGTTGTTTCGCTTCCTGCTTGGCTGCGGAGAGGCGGCCAACTGGCCTGGGGCCACGAAGGTGGTTTCGGAGTGGTTTCCGAAGTCCGAACGCGGGTGGGCGGTCGCGCTGTTTGACAGCGGGTCTTCCATTGGCGGAGCGATCGCGCCGGTCCTGGTCCTCTGGCTGTACCACGCCTTCGGGAGTTGGCGGCCTGCCTTTTTCTTCACGGGCATTCTGGGATTCGGCTGGATCCTGATCTGGAAGAAGATCTACCACACGCCCGAGACCCATCCGAATCTGGGCCCGCGCGAGCGTGACATGATTCTCGCTTCGCGGGAGCAGGAGCGTGTTACCGAGGCTCGCGCGATCGACGAGACCGCATCGGGGGAACCGCCTTCCTGGAAATCGCTGCTCAGCCGGCGGCAAACCTGGGGCATCATCCTGGGCCGCTCGCTGACCGATCCCGTGTGGTTCTTCATCACGGACTGGTTTGCGATCTATCTGGTGGCCAAGGGCTTCCGGCTGGAGAACGTGCTGATCGGATTCTGGCTTCCTTTTCTGGCAGCGGACCTCGGCAATTTCTTCGGCGGAGGCCTTTCCAGCTACTTGATCCGCCGTGGGTGGCGTGTGCTGGCCGCCAGGAAGTTCGTCATCGTGATTTGCGGCATCGGGATGCTTGGGTTGATACCGTCGGTACTGGTCTCCAGCTTTGCCTGGATTGTGGGGCTATTTGCGGTTTCCACCTTCTGCTACGCAGCGTGGTCCACCATGGCCCTTCTTCTCCCGTCCGATCTCTATCCCAGCAGCACGGTGGCTTCGGTAAGCGGCATGAGTGGGACCGGCGCCGGCATCGGCACAATCCTCTCCACCTACCTGATCGGCTGGGTTTCTGACCGGTACTCGTTCGAGCCGGTCTTGATTGGGGCCAGTCTCATTCCCATTCTGGCCACTGTCCTGGTCTGCTTTCTCGTGGTCGACACCAAGGGCCGGACGACGCCGGGAAGGCCCAATGCCGCTGTGGTCTGACTGCGCCGCTCAGGGCTCCGGGACCGCTCAGCAGTGTGTGTCTGTAGCGGTGATTCATGCATCCACGTTCCTGGCCTGGAGTGCGTCTAAGATAGAGGAAGGTACTACTATGCGCTCGTCTCAATCCTCCCGCCGCCGTCTGGGCTTCTCGCTGATTGAGTTGCTCATTGTCATCGCCATCATCCTGGTGATCGCGGCCATCGCCGCGCCCAAACTCGCAAGCGCCCGGCAACTTGCCATGGAGATGGCGGCCACCAAGCAGATTGGGACGGTCCACACGGCGCAAACTCAGTACTTCTCGCAGTTCGGCAAGTTCGCCGAGAGTCTCGTCCAACTGGGCCCGCCCGCCTCGGGGACCGCTGGTCCCGCAGCGGCCGATCTGATTCCCGGGGACTTCGCGCTAGGCGAGAAGACCGGCTTCAAGTTTACCGTCACCGCATCTAAAGAGGGATACACGATTGTGGCCGTCCCCACCACATTCGGCCAGACGGGCCGGCGGACTTTTTACTCTGATCAGACGTTGGTGATTCGCGAGAATTGGGGCGCCGAGCCAGCCACCGCCAACTCCAAAGAAATTAAGTAGTTCGGATGTCCAGCTCCGAGCTTCAGAAGCTTACCGTGAAGGTCAGGTAGGAATTGAGCCAGCGGTCGGCTGTCTTCCAACTCGGCAAGACGCCCACCGTCGCGCCCGCCGTATCCACCTGATACATGCGCGTCGCCGCGCCCAGGCGGAATCGCTGGCCGCGATCCACCGCTACGCTCCCGCCTACCATGGCGTAGTAGCCCCAACCGTCTCGCGATTTGCAACTCGGGCAGCCAAGCCGGGTGTATTCGTCCGGCTGCCGCAGTGACTCGGAGTAACGCGCATACACGCCTCCGCCACCCCCATAGAACTCCACGCGCCCCCTGGCCACCGGCAGGACCACGCGCCCGCCAACGGGCAGAAACGTCTGGTAGTCCGTAATCCGCAACGGCCCGTAGCCGCTGTACTGGTAGTCGTTGACGTCCGCCGCGTTGTAGGCGCCATCGTAGCCGAAATCGGCCTGCAACCACTTGATGGGCCGGTAACCGTAGGCCACGCTCCAGGCGAACGCTTTCTGGTAGTTCTGTTTCAGATCCCCGCCAGGTATGGCTGCGCCCAGTCCAACTGTGACGTGGTGTTTTCGATAGTCCGGCTGCCAGTAACCTTGCCCGAACGCCAGCGAGTTGACCGCAACCAAGAGAGCCAGGATCCGCTTCATGCCCTTCGGACGCACCGGCCATCTGGGTGGTTCCCGAAACCTATCCGCGTTGATCGGGTTCTTAGGAAGCAGGCCGCTTCTTGCTATAATCTTGCCATTCGGGGTGAACATGCTATACTGCCTTCTCCATCTTTCCGGAGTTGCCTTCTGCCTGGCTTCGGTGGCAATTCTGGCCCATGCGCAAGAACCGGTCGAGTTGCCTCCGGCGTCGGGCCAGAACTGCACGTTCCTGGTTGCGCCCGATGAGACCATGAACCGGGAAGCCCATGTGCGTCGCGACGCCTACGAAAGAACCGTCGCCTTTGCCCGTTCCCTGGGCAGATCCCGCACGCCGGCGCGCTCCATGGCGCCCGCGGAGATGCCGGTGCGCAGCTTCATCGATGAGGAGATCTTTCGCCGTTTGGAGGCCGAGGGTGTTGCTTCTGCCGCCCTCTGCACGGACGAGGAATTCATTCGCAGGGTGACGCTGGACCTCACCGGCCGGATTCCCTCGGCAGCCGACATCCGCACCTTCACTAGCGATGCCGATGGCGGCAAGCGCGATGCCCTGATTGACAGGTTATTAAACTCGCCCGAGTTCGTCGACAAATGGGCCGTGTGGCTTGGCGATCTCTTGCAGAATGCGCAGACGGCGCAGAATCGCAACCAGGGCCAGGAGGGCCGGAACCGCCTCTTTGAGTACATTAAAGACGCCATCGGCAACAACAGGAGTTGGCGAGACGTCGCCTGGGAGATGGTGACCGCCACCGGCAACAATTACGATCGTGCCACTGCCGGCTCCAACTTTCTGCTTCGCGGCTTCGCGCCTATGGGGCCGGCCCAGGATACCTACGACCTGACGATGGTGAGGGCGGCCACCACATTCCTTGGCCTGTCCCACTATGACTGCCTGAGCTGCCACAACGGCAAGTTCCATCTGGAGCAGGTGTCCGCCTGGGCTGCCAAGGCCACCCGGCTGGAGGCACAGCGCATGTCCGCCCACTTTGCCCGGACCACTGTGCAAGGCTATCCCGGCAATGTGGCTACGGACTTCTACACGGGGTCCACCAACATAGTGGAGCGCACCACCGGCTTCTACACCCTAAACACGAACTTTGGGAACCGGCCAAATCGCGTGGCCCAGATGATCGACGGTGTGAGCACTACGAACCTCTCCGCGGTCTATCGGGATGGCAAGGCCGCCAGTAGCGACTGGCGAACGTCGTTTGCCCAAGGCATGATCCGTGATCCGATGTTTGCCCGCAACTACGCCAACCGGCTATGGAAGGCCATGTTCAACCTGGCACTGGCTGAACCCGTCGATGGCCTGGATCCGGCCCGGTTGGACCCCAGCGTGGAGCCGCCGGCAGGATGGACGTATCAGGCGTCGCACCCGGTTCTCCTGGAGAAGCTTGCCGGACTCGTGCGTGACAACGACTTCAACCTGCGCGAAACGCTGCGTTTTTTGGCCAGCAGCACAGCCTATCAACTGAGTTCCCGCTACGAGGGTGAATGGAACGTGACACGGGCTCCGCTGTTTGCCCGCCACCTGCCGCGCCGCCTGGAGGCCGAAGAGGTCCACGATGCCGTCACCAAGGCCACCGCCCTGATGCCCGCCTACGCGGTGGGAGGCTACACGGATAGGGTAGCGTGGGCGATGCAGTTGCCCGAACCGGTGGAGCCCCGCTCCGATGGCACCGCCGCCGGGTTCATGAATTCCTTCACCCGGGGCAACCGCGACACAACGCAGCGGTCTCAGTCTGGCTCAATCCTGATGTGGCTCAACCTGATGAACTCCTCGGTGGTGAACAACCGCGTTCGATCGACGGGCACGACGGCATCGCCCTATCTGGTGGCTACGGCCGCCAACAAGGACAACACCGCCGTTGTGGAGGACATGTTCCTCACCTTCATCTCCCGCATGCCGACTGAGTACGAGCGCGGTGTGGCCTTGAAGTTTTTGGCGCGGGCCAACACGAGCCGCACTGCCAACGTGGAAGACCTCGCCTGGGCCCTCATCAACAAGACCGAGTTCCTGTTCAGTTACTAAGCAAGGAAGACCCCATGAAGTCCCGCACTCCTGTTTCCGGCACGCACTTCTGGCGGCGCCCCGCCATGGACCGGCGAGTCTTCTTCCGCCACGCAGGCGCGGCGGTGGCCGGCAGTTTCTTCCTCCCCGGCCGTTCTCTGCATACGATGGCCCAGGGCGCTGCGACGCCGATGGGCACGGCCAAGAACGTCATCTTTGTGATGATGGCCGGGGGGCCCTCGCACGCCGATACCTTTGATCTGAAGGAAGGGGCGTGGACGGTTCCGGCGATGGAGCCGACCTCCTATGGCGACATTCGCTGGCCACGCGGGCTATTCCCGAAGCTGGCAGATCAGTTGGAATCCATCGCGTTGGTGCGTTCGGCGCGTGCCTATGCGCTGGTGCATGGGCTGGTACAGTCCTGGGTGCAGATCGGGCGCAACCCGCTTTCCGGCCTGTCGAAGATCGCTCCGCACATCGGCTCAGTTGTCTCCCGCGAGTTAGGCGATCCGGCATCGATTCTGCCGGCGTTTCTGTCC
>JBBQLF010000224.1:0-7180 GCA_038327695.1 Bryobacterales bacterium | reverse complement strand
CGAGGCGCTCGCGACGGAGGGTGCCGATCACGCGTTCCACGTGGGAGCGTTGCCAGGGTGACCGGGGCGCCGACAGTACTGGCTTGATACCCATATCCCGAACCTGCCTCGTGAAGTCATCGCCGAAGATGCGGCCGCGCGCCTGCCAGAGGCAGCGTGGTGCGCTGTCCCACGGAAAAGCATCACGGAGTTGCTGGGCGGTCCACTCGGCAGTGGGATGCGCCGTGACGCGTGATAGTAGGTCACGAACGACTTCACCTGCCGCTGTGATCGAGGCGCTCGCGACGGAGGGTGCCGATCACGCGTTCCACGTGGGAGCGTTGCCAGGGTGACCGGGGCGCCGACAGTACTGGCTTGATACCCATATCCCGAACCTGCCTCGTGAAGTCATCGCCGAAGATGCGGTCGCGAGCCTGCCAGAGGCAGCGTGGTGCGCTGTCCCACGGGAAAGCATCACGGAGTTGCCGGGCGGTCCACTCGGCGGTGGGATGCGCCGGGACGCCGAAGTGGAGAATCCGCCTCCGGTCGTGAGCCAGAGCCAGGAACACGGACAGGACCTGGAACCGGATCGCCGGTACCGTGAAGAAGTCGACTGCCACCATGGTCTTGACGTGATTCTCAGGGAAAGTCCGTTCAGTCTGGGAGGACGGCTTGCTGTGGCGCACCATGTCCTTGCGCACGCTGGTCTCACCGATATCGATACCAAGCTTGAGCAGTTCGCCGTGGATGCGCGGTGCGCCCCGGAGTGGATTTTCGCGGCTCATCTTGCCGATCAGATCCCGAACATCTTTGGGAACAGGCGGGAATTTCTGCGGTGCCAGGCAATCACCGTTTCCGGCTTGACGATGACGAGAACGGAGGGCCGATCCACCCAACAATGGAACAGCCCTGCCCGGAAGAGACGATCGGCCGTGGTCAACTTCGGACGCTTCACGGACCGCTCAAGCACGCACAGTTGTTGACGAAGCGCGAGGTTCTCCAGGTTGAGGCGGCTCGGGACTTGAAGGTTGCCGAAAGGGTGGAGGCCAACACGTGGGATGCGCTGACCACGGAACGGAGGGTTTGGAGGGAGACACGCAACCCGCCATGTTGTCATGCAGTTCTAGATTTGCGATACCCACAGATAGTCCTGGGCAGCCGCAATTGGATCACACCGGCCGCCGAAATGGAGGCCATGTTCGTCGCTCAGCCGGAGTGGTTCCTGGACGCCATTCACGAAAAGATTCAGCTCCTGAATGGCTACCAGCCCACCAGCAACCAGACCAACGGGGAACTGGCCTGGAGGCTACGGACGGACGGCGGCGAGCGAAGAGGTGCTCTCCTGCCAGCGCAGGACGTCCCCTTGGAATCCCGGCGGCGGCTGAGCACCGGGTGGCAGGGATTGGACCTGCCAATAGCCGCCGTCGCCGAGACCGAGGCAGGCGTCCAGGCCGTTCATGAAGAAGTAGACGCCCCGGATGCTGCCCGGCAGGCCGATTGCCACTACCTGGCGTTCGGGGGAACGCGCGAACTGGCGAGCCGAGTCGCAAGTAACGCGGCTCAGCGTGGAGACATGTTGCCAGCCAACCAGATTGTGCCGCAGGGCCCCGGCATGAAACGCGATGATCGCAGCAGCGCAGGCGAGGCCGGCGCGGCGACTGGTGAGGCTGGCGCAGGCCACGCCCAGCAGTAGAGCCAAGCCGACCGAGGGCAGATACAGCAGGCGCGATTTTTGAAGGCCGGCGCCAATGAGCAGTTGGGAGGAGGCTGGCAGCGCGCAGAAGACAGCCGCGCAGAGGCTGAACCAAGCCAAGGGGCTGTGGCGCGAGGCCCAGCCGGAGTAAAGCAGCGCGACGGACGCGGCGGCAAGCAACAACAGGAGCACCGGAGAAGCGGGCAGCTCCCAGTTGATCGGGAAGAAGAGCGAGGCCCAAAGCCGGGCGGCCAGCAACTTGGCAAGACGTAACAGACTGAGGTTGGCCACCTCCGTCTGGCCGGAGGGTGCGCGACATGAAAGTGGAGGAGTCACGAAATGCCCGGCCAAACGGGGAAATCCTAGCGTATGAGTACCCAATTCTAACGCTCCCTTACGGTCGGTGCTCTGATTGGGTACGGACGACTTCACTTTCATGTCGCGCACCCGTGGCCGGAGACCGGGTTCAGATAACCGCCCAGGCCCCCGAGGATGAACCAGCGATGCAGGACCGCCAGAACGGAGAGCGCGAAGAACGGGGCGGCGGCGCGAAAATCCTACGCCAAGAGCGAGCTGGAAAGGAGCGCGGTAGCGAGAAAAAGGCGTCTTGTGCTCGACATAATGGGCCTTCCTTTGGGGTAGCGGACCTCGAACTCCGCTTGTATCCACTGAGCACCATATCAACTTCGGTAGCGGAATGCGAGCAACTGTCTGGACCCCGTCCGCCGCTACAGCCTCAGTGGCAGTTCGCGTAAACGGCGGCCTGTGGCCAGGAAGACGGCGTTGGCGATGGCGGGCGCCACCAGCGTGATGGCCGCCTAGCCGGCGCCGGCGGCGTCTACTTCGCGACGATCCACCAAACGGATCTCGATCTCCGGGGTGTCGGTGAAGCGCGGCACCTCGTAAGAACTCAGCGCGCGGGTCTTCTGGGTGTCGTCATCAAAGAGCACCTCTTCCCTGAGCGCTCCGCCGAGGCCCTGGATGAGCGCGCCCATGATCTGGTTCCGGAGATTGCTGGGATTGAGCACCGCCCCGTAGTCGCCGGCATAGGACAACCGTGTGACCCGGATCTGCCTGCCGTGGATCGAAATGCGGGCGGCCAGCGCAATTCGGGCATCCTTCTCAATAGTGCAGGCAAAGCCGCCCGGCGCCCGTCCGAGCTCCGCGATGACGTGTTTCATGCGCTGATCAGCCAGGTTGTTGATGCGGAACTGGCGCGGATCGATTTTGGCCATCGCCGCACATTCATCCATATGCGACTCGCGCGCGAAAATATTGGCGACGGCGGCCAGAGAGCGGTAGGAGCCCTGCCGCACCGGCGAAGTCGAACGGTGGAATTCGCACGAGACGTTTGGCGTGTCGTACGGTGTGGGCAACGCGGGTGCGCCGGAGTTGTAGTTGCGGTGGCGCCATGCAGTCAGCCGGCCCTTGCCATCGCGCGCCGATTCGATCTCCACCACACCCGCCGGGCGATGGTAGGCGCACGTGAATTCCTCCTCCCGGGACCAGGCGAGGCGGACCGTGCCGCCTGCGGCGCGCGCCAACCGCGCGGCCTCCACCTCCACCTCACCGCTCTGTTTGCCGCCGAAGGCCCCGCCGGGACCGGTGGCACGGACGCGGACCTTCGCCTCCGGGATGCCAAGAGCGCGAGCGACCTGCGCCCGGACGACAAACGGGGCCTGGGAGCCGCTGTGGATTTCCACCGCTCCGTCCTTCCAGATCGCGATGGCCACGCGCGGTTCCATTGGCGTGTGGGCGATGTAGGGGAGCCAATAGGCGGAAGTATGCCGGTTGGCGCCCTCGGCCAGTGCCTTCTCGACATCGCCGCGGCGGGTCAGGGGCGGGTATTTTGCCACCTGCTGGACTGGCGGCGTGGAGTTGGCGCGAAAATGCGCGGCCAGCGCCTGGCGATTGGACGGATTTACGTCGAAGGGCTTCGATTGCCAGCGGGCCTGAATCTGAGCGGCGGCGTTGGCTGCCGTGACGGCGTCCTCTGCGACGGCGGCGATGAGATCGCCGTCGCGGATCAGGCGAGCGCCCGAGGCTTCCACTAGCGTCGCGTGGTAGGCGGGCGCCCTGACAACCCGGGCGTGGAGCATCCCTGCCACCCGAATGTCGCTGGGGTAGATCTGCGCGCCGGTGACGATAGCGGGGCCGCGGACGTCCCGCGTGGCGTGGCCCAGCACTTTCCATTCCGATGGCGGCGTCAGCGGACCGCCGCGCTTCTGTGCGGCAGCGGCGCGGAGCGCGGGCACGGTTTGCGGTGTGGTGAGGCTGGCCCAGGTGCCGCCGTCGTCCGGGCACAACTCGGTGTCACCCATCACCATGCGGATGCTGGTGACAGGCACCCGGAGCTCCTCGGCAACAGCCTGCGCCAGCAATGTCCGCGGGCCCTGGCCCAGTTCCACCTTGCTGGTGTAGACGGCAACTATCCCGCCGGGTTCCTGTTCAATGCGAAGCGGTGTGCCCGCGTACAGAAAGAGGCCCAGTCCGAGCGACTGCATCGCCTCGCGCCGGGTGGATTGATCAGCCACGGACGGCCTCCAGTTTCGCGGCCAGCCGGACTGCTTCGACGATGCGCGGGTAGGTGCCACAACGGCACAGGTGGCCGTCGAGCTTCTCGCGAATCAGCGAAGCGGACGGCTTGGGAGTCTCCTTGAGTAAGGCGGCCGCCGCGAGGATCATGGCTGGCGTGCAGTAGCCGCACTGGAAGGCCTCGGCATCCAGGAAGGCTTGCTGAACGGGGTGCAGCCTGCCCTGCGGAGCCAAGCCTTCAATGGTAGTGATTTGCCGGCCCTGAACGCTGCCGGCCGTGACTGTGCAGGAGTTGACGGGGCGGCCATCCACCAGGACTGTGCAGGCGCCGCACGCGCCTTCGCCACAGCCGTATTTGGCGCCTGTGAGCCCCAGGTAATCCCGGAGGAAGTCCAGGAGCGTGATGCCGTCCGGGGCCGCTCCGGACCTCGGCAGGCCGTTGACTTGGAGCGTGATGGAGGTTCGCACCCCCTTATCATGACACTGCTGGGATTAGTGTAGTGTCCAACAAACAACTGCCCTCAAGAACCGCTTGCTTACGCGCGCGGCTCAGTATCGAACTCGTTGCTGCAAACTCGGTTTCCGGTGGTGTCTACTCAATTCGCGGACACTACCCTAGTGTCCGAGCGCCATCATCACCTTACCGGTAATCTCTTCCACCATTGCGGGCAGGCTCCGGTCCAAGGCGATGGTCACGGCGGCGCGAATCATCTCCGCGTCCACTGGCGGCTGCGCGGCCGCCGGCGGCGCGGCAGGAGCTTCCGGCGCGGGCGGCTCCGGCACGCTTGCCGAAAAGAGACCACGGGCAAACTGGGCGCGGTCAATCAGCGGCCGGATTGTGGCCATGACGACGGACGCTTCAAAAGGTTTCTTCAGCACGGCGTCGCAACCGGAGCGGCGAGCCTCTTCTTCGTCCACCGGCTCCAGGAGACCCGCGATCAGCACCACACCGGCGTGTTTGTGGCGTTCGCTGGCCTTCACGTGACGGCAAATGTCGTAGCCGGATTTCAGCGGCAGAAAGACGTCCGCCAGCACCAGATCCGGATCCACATCCGCCAACCGGAGGAGCGCCGTTTCGCCGTCGGTAACCGTGACGACCTCGAAACCCTCCTCACGGAGAATCCGTTCGCCCATACGCTGCGCGTGCGGACTATCGTCGGCTAAGAGGATTCGTGCGGCTGCTGGCACAGGTCACTTCTTCTGCGTGCTGGCCTTGGAGGCCTTCTTCTTCTTTGAGCTCTTCGGCGGAGGCCCCTGGCGGTTCAGGGGCAGGCCCTCGGGCGGTCCGGCCGTCAACCCGGGCTTCTCGGCCGGGGCTGCAGCCGGGGCTGCGGCCGGGGCTGCCGGCGTGCCGCCCGGCACGGGTTGATTCAGTCTTGCATCCGGCTGCGTGTCCAATGCTGTGGTGCCGCCACCACCCGGCGTCTGGGTGGAGATCGTCACGTCGGAAGCGCCAGCGGCGCCGGGCGGCAGCGGAATGCTGGCCGGCATCGTAGGCCGCAGGCCCGTCATCGCCGGCTGGCCCGATTTCGCCGCTACCGTGACGTCCGGCGACTTCGAGAACGGCGCCCACGCCTTGCCCATCATCCCCTTCTTGGCCACGTTTTCCTGCTCATACTTCATTCGGGCATAGGCAACCGGGTCTGCCTCCGGGATCTCGGCCTCCATCTCTTTCAACTTCGACTTAGCGTCATCCACCAGCGGGCTCAGAGGATATTCGCGAACGATCTTCTGATAAGCCGCGACGCTTTTTGGCTTGAAGCGCGGCCCCATCTGCCCATAGCTATCGCCCTGACGCCACAACGCCTGGTCTGAGGCGCTGTACAGCGGATAGTGATCCGTCATCGCCTGCAAGCGGTTGGCCGCTGCCGGATAGGAGCCCTTGTGATGATAAAAATCGCCCACACGGAACTCGCCCTCGGCGATCACCTCCTGAATCTCTCTCAACCGCTGCGACGCCATCGGGGAGTAGCGGGAATTGGGGAATTGCGTCAGCAGCAGGCGGCATTCATCTTCGGCGCGCAACACATGGGTCGGGTCCCGATCCGGCTTCTCCATCTGCTCAATGTGAATCTCGCAGACCTTAAACTGTGCCTCGGCAGACTCCTCCAGTGTGGGGTAGAACAGGATGAAATCCTTGTACTCCGCCTCGGCCTGCGACATAGCGTGGCCGCCGCCCTCCCTCATCCAGGAGTCGGCGATCGCCAATTTCGACTTGGCCAGGAACTCGCTGGTGTCATAGGTGTTCATGAGCGTATTCAAGGTCAGCCGGGCCACCTCGTAGCGCCCTTTCTCTATGTCCTTGATCGCTTTATCGAAGAGGACCTTGTCGGGCTGCTCCGTGTCCTTGTTGATGGGATTTTCATACTTCTTGCCGCGACAGCCGGCCAGCCCGAGGGCCAGCACGCACAGCGCCGCCATGGCGAATCCATTCGCCAACCGGTTCCGGGAGAGAATCTTCAAGCGCATCACCTCTAAGGACCTCAACAGGTTATCCAGGCCGTTCAGGCCCGCCGTACATACGCATCCGTAGCCGCCTGCCGCATAGCGGCCAAGGCCAAGCCCGGATCGGGCGCACCGAAGACGCTGGATCCGGCAACCGCCCAATCCACGCCAGCCTCGGCCACCCTCCCTACATTATCCACCGTTACGCCCCCATCGAGTTCGATGGCGAAGTCCAACCCCGCCCGCTCCCGCCGCGCGCGCAGGTCCCGCACCTTGTCCAACACGTACGGAATGAACTTCTGCCCGCCGTAGCCGGGGTTGACGCTCATCAGCAAAACGAAGTCGACGATCGGCAGGACGTGTTCCAGGGTGTCCACGGGAGTCGCCGGATTCAGTACGACACCGGCCTTGGCGCCCTCGCTTTGAATCACTCGCAGGGTCCGGTCCAGATGCCGGCACGCCTCCTGATGCACGGAAACGCAATCGGCACCCGCTTCGATAAACAGCGGTGCGAATGTGTCGGCATCC